>JBCDIO010000186.1:0-6681 GCA_038748815.1 Bacteroidota bacterium | reverse complement strand
GTTACCCCAGTCGTTGTTACTCAAAGTCCCGTATGGATCGTAAAGAGCCCAGTTTGCTAGATCATTGAGATCTGTACCAACGCGGATCTGTGCCCGGTCGTTGAACACACGCCATAGGTTCTCGTACTGTAGGATTACTACATCTTTGTCCGAGCAGTCGATGGCTGGAGTAATCAACCAGGCTTCTTGAGCCATCATGATGTTACAGTTGGAGTCAGAATCGAACATCACCCATCCGTTGTCACTTGAAGTTGATTCTAGTGGACCAGTCGAGAAGGGTCCTTCTGGTCCAACTGTGGTATAAACCCAGTTAGAGAAAGCTTGCCCATTTCCGGCTACTTCCATAGCCATCCAGTCCGCAGGTATCCCTCCTCCTTCGAAGTCCTCGGAGAAGAAAACCTGAGCCTGAACAGCAGTAGCCATAGAGACAAGGCAGATTAGAGAAAAAAGAAATTTTGTAAAATTAGTCATAGCTTAAAAGCTTTGGTTTATCAAATGAACGTTTGTGCTTTCGCAACGAAGGCACAAAAATAGAATAATGCAATAAGAACGGAAGAGGTGCTACTGTTTAAATTTTCCGAATTCCGTATTTCACTCCAAAATGTAGCTTCTCTCTTACTTGGTTGGATTTGTGAGGGGTTTACTAGTAGACTGATTTATAAGCACTCAGATACGAAGAGCTTTTTGGGGGCACATCATTGAGCGGTAAAGGCCTCTTTTTTACTGATATTTTTTTGACTTCGTGCATTTAAAATACGCATAATACGTACTTCGTTCACAAAGTACTGAGTCAGTTAGGCCCGACCCATCCGCTTCGCGGTTCACAGGCTCAAACCACCTACTGGCTTGTCCTGCGGAAACGTTCGTTCATGCCTTGTCTCCTCAAAAAATGGGCTCTTTTCGCTTTCAAACTTGGTCTGTAAACAATCTCTAAAGAAAACCCTGTTAACTGGTCATTGTTCTTTCTAATGCCAAATTACCAAAAAAACGTTGGCTCCCTTTTGACAAAAATCACACCGTCGCCATTTTTACATTTGGTTCTTCTCCTTCCATTATTTCCGAAGTGGAGTGGTTTAGGTATGTACGTTAGCGCTGTACCTGAAACGAATGAACCGTTCGATTTGCTCCCTGGCGCAAATGTAGCCAATAAACACCGTTGTTTAAATGCCGGGTAGAGACGGACGGCTCCACCGTATTACCCGGCAACCAATCTCTAGTGTGCACTATACCTTTCGCATCTATGATTTGGTACTCTACTTGCTTCGCATTGCGAAAAGCTTGTGGCATTTGCCAGCGAATAAAAGACTGGGCGGGGTTTGGAAAAAGGTCTAATTGATCCAGCTCGGGTAAAGGCTGAGTCGACGAGATTTTGGTCGTATGTAAACGCGCCACCGGAACTTGCCCAAACCCGGATTCGCCCAAGCCAATGATGCTAAATTCACCAGTATTGTTGAGCTCCAACATGGTAAAATACCGCGGCTTTTCCAGCTCTTGGTACAGAATAAAGGTTGCCTGGTAGTCCAATGCTTCACTAGCCATAATGAAGAACGGTTGATTATTTGTCGATTGATATTTGACCACCACGAAGTAATAGAAACCCGGTTCTAGGGGCACTGGCGCACCACCTTGCTGGATCGGAATAGTGATGTATTCGAAGCTTTCTTCACCAAAAACATTGTAGGTGTTAAAAGAGATGAGGTTATACTCGTTTTGATTGGCAATGAAGTCCTCATTTAAATCTCCTTCCCATTGGTATAAGTTGATGTTCAATTCTTGGCCTTCGAGCGGACCAGCATTACCAATCCCAAAAGTGAACCGGGTGGCGTAGCTAGTCTCATTCCCAGGATTATCAACCGGGGGTAGATAATAACAATTGCCGTACGAGTAATTTTGGGCAAAAGGTCCACCCGGGGTAAAAGCGCCGGTATGACCCAATTCTTTTGAGAAAATACTGTCTGTGATCTCAAAATAATAGCTCAGTGAATCATTGGTGGGAAATTCGTCTAAACTATCCGCTTCAATGGAATATACTACCTGATATTTTTGGGGTAAAGAAGGCGCTTGATAGCTGTTGGGGAATTGTACATTCTCTACTAGCGAATCCGGAGGAATGGTCCCTAGTTCGACGGTATCGGTAAATACAACATTCTGTGAGGTTCGATTAATTACTTCTACCCGCAACTTGGTATTGGTCTGAGTATCGCGTCCTACATTTTGAGCATCAATCAGAAAATGCCAGGGTTCGGTTTGGTCCTCGGGGGTTAAAGTATTGGGACTGAGCGCAAAGAAGTTCCTTTTAACCTCTAAGTTATGCCGTTCCCGGGTGTAGATTTGTACATCGTCAATGGCCCAACCAAATAGCTGGCCGGCGAAGATAAAACGGATCTGTACATTGGATTGCCCAATAATGTCATCCGGAAGTGCCAAGGTTTGCCAGCCCTGCTGCCATACCTCTGTGATGCCCCGATCGGGATTAGCACTCACCCAGGGAGTCCAGCTTTGGCCACCATCTAGACTGTAACTGAAGTTGGTAACCGATGGATTTCCATCCAGTTTATTTCCAAGATGATAGGCCTGAAAAAACCGTAGAGACAGTTTTTCGGAGGTGCCAGAAAGGTCAATCGTGGGTGAAGTCAATTGGCTATTGTATACCGGTAGGCTACCCGGAGAAGGTGGTTCATTCCCCGTCGTGTAGAAATCCGCATTCATCACCATAGCACCATTACAGGCGGTTGGTGAACCGATATAAAAGGATTCGGGGGCACTAAAGGCATTCCCGATAAAGCCATTTTCTGTCCAAACCCATTCTTCATCGCCATTGCTGACGGACCAGCCATTGAGACCACCATCGAAATCCCCTTGTCCCGGAAGATTTCCCCAAATAGCTTCATTCAGATCCGGATGCACATTGTACATAGCGATATCGTCAAGGGACCAATTCCATTCTTCCTTACCGGTCCAACGCCAGCGGAGGTAGACCGTAGAAGACAAACTAGCCGTTGCGCTGATATCAATCAGCATGCGCACGGGGTTTTGGAAAAAACCGTTATTGGGGAATTCAATTTCTGGTACGATTGGAAAGAGTTTATAGTCATCCCAGTTGGTGGCGTCGGTACTAACTTGCAGAATCGCATTTTCTCGGGGTAAGAAATCTAGGAAACCGATATGGGTTTCAAACTCTAGGTATACCTCTTCTTGCAGGCTGCAGTCGATGGCTCCCGAGGTAAGCATACTGATGTGTGGTCCATTACCACCTAGGTTAACATTGGCCGAATTTGCGACCATATAACCATTATCTGCCGAGGTAGACACAAAAGTAGTTTGGAAATAATTGAGAAAGTACCCTTGGTTTCCCGGTGCACAATTATTGGGATTGTCACAATGGTTCCAGAGTACTTTTAAGCTACTCGGATTGCCCGAAACATCTTCCGTTGACCAATCCATGGGGAAACCATTACTAAAATCTTCGGTGTAAAATGGTTGCTG
Organism: Bacteroidota bacterium; assembly: GCA_038748815.1. GTDB lineage: Bacteria > Bacteroidota > Bacteroidia > Chitinophagales > Saprospiraceae > JBCDIO01. Next base: position 3,195 of record JBCDIO010000186.1, on the reverse strand, counting down.
GGCCCTCAGTTGGACCAGGCAAAAGAATAAACAAACAATGGAGGTAGTAATTATTCTCATAACCCTATTTGATGCTCGAAAATAGACATTCTTCCGCAAGGAAAAACCCGAAAGAGTTCTGTACTTGGCTAATGTATTGGTAAGTAGTGTAAAGGTAAGTCTGGTCCTGGACGATTGTACAAACGTATGGGGCCAGAATTATAACAATTTACAAAAAAGCATTTTTTAAGAGTGGATTTTTTGTCCGAGATGTTGCTGATATTCTCGAGCTAAGATCGTTTGATCTACTGGAACCACTCCAACCCGTTCGCAAACCTGGCCGCCCGCTAGGTTAGAAAGAACGGCAATGGTGTCAATGTCTAAGCCGGCCGCTAGTCCCAGACCAGCAACGCTAATGACGGTATCCCCGGCCCCACAAACGTCGGCAATCACCCGAGGTTGCGTTGGGAATATAGCCTGGTTGCCATCTTGGTTTACATACAGCCCCCGTTCGGAGAGGGTAATGAGTGTAATCGCATTTCCAATCCGTTGGCGGATTCTGGTTGAAGCCATCTCCAATGAGTCCAAGGTAGCTTGGATGGGCATCTCCAAGCAGTCCTGCACTTCTTTTAGGTTGGGTTTGAACAGGTCAACGTGCTTATAGGACCAGAAGTTGTGGTATTTAGGATCCACCGCGGTCTTAATGTCATTCTTAATGGCTTCTAATAACAACTCCGAAATGACATGCTGAGAAAGGACTCCCTTGTTGTAATCTTGAAATAGAATGAGGTGAATGTCCCGGCTATCGATGATTTCCCGGATCTGACTCAGGAAACGTTTGGCTTCCGTTTTGCTCAGATCCTCCGTGTTTTCTCGGTCTACGCGCAGGAGGTGTTGGCTTTGGGCCAGCACTCTGGATTTTACAGTCGTCATGCGTTCCTTGGAAGAAAGGATTCCTCGGGTGCCTAAACCCCTTTGAGTCAGAAGGTTGGTGAAGGTTTCTCCGTCGGCATCATCCCCAACTACGGAGCATAGAATGGGGGTAGCTCCTAAGGCATGGATGTTTAAGGCAACATTTGCTGCTCCACCGAGGCGGTTTTCGGTACTTTGTAGGTGGACAACGGGTACGGGGGCCTCAGGGGAGATTCTGGAAACCTTACCTACATGATAGCGGTCGATCATTACGTCTCCGACGATCAAGACATTCAGTTGGGCGAATGCCTCCATAAAATGCTGTCCTCGTGTCATAGCTAGCAAAGATACCAAAAAGGGGTGCTGTAGAAAAGGAGAAATTAGTCCAGAATTTTGACAGACCCACTTTACTACAACCGAAAAGATAGGGAGCATTAGGATGTCTAGGGGTCAACTAAAACCCTGAATTCAGCCATTTCATGATGGCCTGGGTTGCTCCTCGGTTTTGTTGAAAATAAGTGTGGCAAGCCCGAGCGGCCCGTTGATAAGCTTCGGGTGTCTGCAGTAGGTCCATTTGGGATTTCAGTTCATCCCCATTCGCATTGCTAAAGGCCGCTCCCAATTCGAGCAAGGCAGCAGCTTCGGCATATTTTTTCCAATTTGGACCAAATAGAATGGGTTTTCCATAAACAGCTGCTTCCAAAATATTGTGTATACCCTTACCATAACCGCCACCAATAAAACAGATTTGGGCATAGCGATATACTTTAGAAAGCATCCCCATGGTATCTAAGATCAGCACGCGTTGGTCCGGCAAATCTTCTAGGTTTACGGTGCTGTAGAACGATCCTTTGCTTCTTTTTTGCAGACTCTTCAGTTTGTTAGACTCTAATTCATGGGGTACGATCAGTAGTTTCCATGGAGCGGGCAATTGATCCCATACGGGAAGAATCTTCTCCTCGTCGGCCGGCCAGCTGCTACCGATGACCCACACAGGGTGGTTTTGGCAGAATGCCTCCAGCTTAGCATCTTCGAAGGATTGCTGAGCAATGTCCCACACTCGGTCGGCCCTTGGGTCGCCTACCACGGAGGTATTCTCTAAATGAATGGTTGCTAGCAGTTGCCGAGAGGCTTCATTCTGTAAGAAAAAATGGGTGAAACAAGAAAGCCAACGGCGTTGAAAGAACCCGTAAGGTCGAAAGAAAACCTGTTGTGCCCGAAAAATGCCAGCGATCAAATAGATAGGCGTTTTTTGCTGGTGTAGGGCCCGTAGGAAAAAATACCAAAACTCATACTTGATAAAGCAGGCCGCCGCTGGTTGGTATTTCAGCACGAAGTCCCGAGCGTTTGCCGGAGTATCCAAAGGGAGGTAAACGACCTGATCAGCCAAGGCGTACTGTTTTCTGGGTTCGTAACCGGAAGGAGAATAAAAGCTGAGTAAAATGCTCTGGGCGGGAGTTTGTTTTTTGATGGCTTCGATAATGGGTCGGGCCTGTTCGAATTCCCCCAAGCTGGCGCAGTGAAACCAGATAGGTCGCTCTACTCGGCTGGGCACGGCTCGCCAGTTCTTTCTCCCTTGCACCCACAAACGGGCCTTCGGTAAGAAAAAACTGGCTAGATAAACCCCCGCTCCATAGGCACGAATAGTGAGACCGTAAAGCAAGTTTAGCATGGATTAATAAAAGATTTCTTCGGAATTTTCACCAATGTAGAAGGGGAGGGTCCAACCCACTCGAAAGCCATATAAGATGTCTAAGCGCGTAGTGGTATCGGCCATTTGGGTATCGAAGTTGAAGCTACGACGATTCATGGTGAAGCCTTCCATCAGCTCCAATCCAGCGTAGAAGTTAACCCTTCGGAGAATACCAAGATATTGGAATCCGATAAATTGCTCTAGAGCGAGCCCATTGGTTAGGCGGTCATAGCCTTTTTTGTAGGTATCATCTAGTTGGGGTACGAAAACTTGTGGATCGTCCTGAATCCGAATTTTGTGCTGTAGTAAACCCGCTCCGAAAGTAGCCCGTATGCCCATCCGTTTATTGTTTTTGCTGATGGCGAAGAGCCGCCCCGCTTTGGCACCAAAATAGAACCCCCGTTCTCGCAAGACAATATCGGCGGGTGTAAAGCTATTACTGTAGATAAAGCCCTCCGGGCCGATTACATTATTTAATAAAGGGTTTTCTTTGACATCGGTTCCAAAAAGAAATTGAGCCTCGAGACCGATGATCCAGTTGGAGGCCAGAATGAGATCCACATTATTGCCGATGTTGTAGTTGAAGCCGAAGCGATCGGCAAGATCGCCGG
>JBCDIO010000185.1:0-6694 GCA_038748815.1 Bacteroidota bacterium | reverse complement strand
CGGAAGAGCTTCATAGAGTAGGTTGTTTCGAAAGACTTAAGGGAATTTGTATTTCAATCTCGGTACCGCTAGTAAAAACGGTAGGTTTACGAAGGGTCAAAGATGCGGGCTCGTGTCCTTGCCGCTGCATCCACTCAACGGTTTTTTTAGCGATGGGAATTCCTTTACCACCCTCCGATCTGGGTTCCGAAGGACTGGCCAGTATTCCCTTACCATTATCTCGAATGATGACTAGCACATGATCCCTGTACTGCTCGAATTTAACTTCTAAAACTCCATCCTTTTTCTTTCCCTCCAAGCCGTGTTTGATCGCATTATGTACAAAGGACTGAATAAGTAACTTAGGCACTAGGGCCTCTGTTTGTAAGTTTTCATCTAGGTCTATCCGATAATCAAATCGGCTCCCAAAGCGTAGTTTTTCCAATCGAATGTATTGCTCAATGATTTTGATCTCTTGTTCCAGAGGGTACAAGAACGCATGCTGAGTACTCAGAACTTGCCGAAATAGATTACTGAAATCACGCAGATAATCCATCGCCTCTTCTTTTCCCCGCAGAGAGATCAATCCAATCATTGAATTGAGCGAATTAAAGACAAAGTGTGGATCGGTTTGGCTGATGTAAAGCTGTTGTTGCAACTGTAATTGCTTGGCTAGTTCTTTTTCCAAACTCAGTTGCAAGCGTTCCGATTGGTGCTTCCTACTGTTTTGCTGCCACCAAAATAAAAAGGCCAGCCCCATGAGCATCAGACCGGTACTCCAAAGGGCTATCCAAAACCAGGTAGCATGAATCCATTTCCCTGGGACCACTTCTATTTGTAAGTGCGCTGCCTCCCCACAACGGCTATCCAAACAAGCCCGTACCTGAAAGTCGTAGGACCCCACATCTAAATTAGAGTAATTGGCAACCCGGCTAGCGTTCGTTGGAGACCAAGCTTCTTCATCCCTTAATCGATACTGATAGCGAACAGCCAATGGGCGTTTAGATTCAATTTGAAAAAAGCCAATCTGAAATTGATCCGTTGTTTGCACTTGGATTTTGCCTTCTTCAATGACTAATGGGTTCGTTCCCTCCGATTGTACGATATACGCAGCATTAATTTGAATAGGAAAGGGATTTGACTCCCAGTGAATTGCCTGGGGGTCAAGGCACAGTAGTTCGGTTCGGGTACCAATCCAAACCTTCCCATTCTTACCGATGACACTTGCATGTTGAATACAGTCAACGGCCGCGAAGCCCGTTTCTTTGGAAAATACAACGAACGCTACGGAATCCCCTTCCCACGATTTCAAATCGAGCACCAGGATTTGATCGAGCATTCCAAGGACGAGCAACTGATCTTCGGTCTTTACAATCGATTTTACCGACCCTTGTACGGTGTTGCTCAGCGTAATGGCTGGCCAGTCTTCTCCTTTCCGTAGCAGGCGTAGGCCGCTGTGGGTGCCAAACCACAAATTATCTTCTTGATCCCGGTAAATGGTATTAATCCCAAGGCTGAGGTCTTGTTCTCGGAATCGAAAGGCAGATTCTTTACTTTCAGGATCGTACCAACCTAAGCCATCGTGGCTTCCCAACCAAACCCGGCCCTGAGTATCCATATCAACCGACTCAAGGTACCCCAATTCAGGCAGAGGATACCCCTGTTTTTGCCCAAACTGAGTGGTTTGCCCGGTGGAATCGACGATTAATAAGCCATGTGCAGCGAGATAGATAGATTGATCATATTCCTTAATATCTTGAATTGCTGTGTTTCTAGGGTAGTAATCGGCTTCTAAGCTTGAGCAATCTCCATTTGGTTCTATTTGCAATACGCGCTTACTGGTAGAAAACAACATATCACCATTATTTCTCCGATGAGAACCGATATACATTTCTTCGGTCAGCCTGCCCGATTGAAAGTATTGTTTCCAGCAGTCTTGACTTTGGTAATCATATCGGTCCGTTGATAAGGTTTGCATCCCCCGCTGTTGACTACTTATCCAAAGTTGATTCTGCGCATCCACTTCAATTCCCCAAACATTTCCTAAACAACCCCGATCCCGAGGAAATACTTGTAAAGCATCGGACTGTACTTTGTAAAGGCCATCATTACCCGTAATCCAGATTTGATTATCTACATCGGCCATTATGTTGTAAAATAAGGGAAGACGAATTCCCATATCCTGACAGTTCCCATCCACACATCGGTAGAGCATGGTATCGTTATGGATTACAATATCATGATCGCGGGGCGTATAGCCCCGGAAAGTTGTAGTATGTTCCAATACAGGTTGAAAAGAGTGTTCTTTCCATTCGTATACCGTCTTATCTAATCGTAGAAACACCCTGCCTTTTCGTATTTTCAGAATTGGATAAGCCCAACTCAAATACACTTCTTTTTGTAATAGAAGGATGGGGTCTCCCGCTGGAGGATAGAGATAAACGGAATGCAACCGGTCTTCCATATGTATGCCCAACACTCCTTCGCCGTTTGGCAGGGAATATAGACTGTTTAAGAATGGTTCATTGGGTGCAATCGGGCAGATTTGAGCGTTCCAGGCTCCGTTTTTCCAGCTATAAGCTTGTCGAGGCAGTTCGGTATCTGGCCCAGATGCATGAATAAAAAAATTACCCTCGTTGTCTACAAATCGGCCTTCAATGAGTCGGTCTTCGGCATCAAACAAGCGAGGAATAATTTGCATGGAATCACCCTGATATAAATACCATGATCGGCGACCGGACACCCATACTTGGTCTTTTTCGGGAATGACCTCCACTAAGCGGATAATATCATCGGGAAAGCGGGAGTCATTTCGATGATTATTGAATTGTAACCCATCAAAGCGATTAATCCCTTCTCGGGTGTGTATCCACAAATAGCCCCGATGGTCTTGAGTGGCATTTTGGGTTAACGATTGAGAGAGTCCTTCTTTGACCGTGTACTGCTGCAAGGCGTAGGTTCCCCGGGGCAAGGGAACATCAGGTTGGCTATATAGTGGATTTTCCAAACATAGCAACAAAGCGTAAATAGTTAGAATAATTCGTAGCTGGGGATTAATCATTCCCGGATTAACACTTAGCGATTTTTTGAATACATCTAAAGTAGGGTATTTATTGCAATTCCTTTTTCGGAAAATCTAGGAAATGAGCGGGTTTTTCTGGTTTTCCGAAATCCAATATTCTTCACACACCCAAAGCAAAGAGGTTTGGGAATTTAGCGCAAAGTACATGTGCATGTCAACAAGGCATGAATAAACGTTTCCGCGGGATAAACCACGAGCTGGTTTGAGCCTGTGAGCCGCGAAGCGGATGGATAGCCGTACAACAACCGCCCCGAGTGCTCGGGGTGCAAGGTAGTAGACGAGTGCAGAGGCAAGTGATAACGACTTAAACCATTTCGGATTGGGTGCAGAAGAATAAAAAACGAAATATCTCGAAATTGAACCGTTTTTCCACAGATTCAACCCCATTAAACGCCCCGCTGACTTGATCATTATCTTTTCAGATGGAGATGAAATAAATTTGAAATCAAAATCGCATAAAAACTCCATCAGATATTGCTCCAAAAAGGATTTAAAACCCAGAATATTCTAGTTAAAATAAAATTAAAAAGCTTGTTCAGAGGTCAGATTCGCAAGCAAAAAGCACCCTCTTTTTGCCGAAACAAGGAATAAACGAACGTTTCCGAAGGTCAATTAGTTCAATTTAAAATAAGCTCTTAGCTCTAAAACATCGCATCCAAGCTCAAATAAAAACCATTGCTCCCTTCGCAAGGGCTATACTCCAAAAAAACCTAACAAGGCGGTATGTAATTTTTCTAAGGCTAGTCTCCGGACTAGTCTTTTTTATTTCCCCTTTTCCGCTTTACCCCACCCTTTTTCCGCTTCACCAATAATTACCTTTCTCCCTTGCCACACCTCCCCTACCTTACCCAAAAAACAATTACCATGTATAAACTATTCATCTTTTTCGCCTTCATCTGTACCAGTCCACTGTGGGCACAACAAACCGAAATTCTAATCGTCGGTACCCTCCACGATGTGGAACCCGAACAAGCCGATAACTATCATCAATTACTCGAACAGATTCGTCCCTGGAAACCCACCGTCATTTGTACTGAATATCGCAAACCAACGGATACCGTTTCTTTAAAAGCCGTATTTGGAGACGATATTTTCGATTTCCAGGATAGCCTAGCTAAAACCTGGAAAGTCAACCTAAAAACCCTACTCAGCGAAATCCGTGCTGCTAAGGCCAAGGTACAAACGATGGATAATCTGGAAAACCGAATCCAACTCGCCAAGCTCTATCACGTCCATCAAGATCGGGGTAATGCTTTTTTCCAGTATTACCACATCTGCCACCAATTTCAACAACTTACCAAGGATCAACAAGAGCAATGGATGCTCAAAGAGCCTTACCTAGAGCGTATTCTGAACTTCGAAAAGCGCAACAGCTACGATGAATACTGGCTTCTCGCCTACCCTCTAGCAATCGAACAAAATATTGACTACCTGTATCCCACCGATGACCAAACGGACCGAGACGTATACCACCAAGCCTGGGGTAAAGCCAACGAAGAACTCGCAGACCATCCCCTAACGGTAGAATTCCAATCGCTTTACGACTCTCTTATTACAATTAGCTTCGGCAGCCTGAATCAGGGCACCGCCGGCATCAGGTTGAATCAGCTTGACGTGCAAGAAATGCTCTATCGCCTAGAAGCGGACTTCTACCCTCCGGGGCTCAGTTCCTCTAGTGACTTGCGTAATTACTACTGGATTAAAAGAAATGAGCGGATGGCCAAGCACGTGCTCCAAGTAGCCGAGCAACATCCAAATCAGCGAATCGTCGTATTTTACGGTGGCTCCCATGTCCCAGCCATCCGACGGCAATTGCGGGCCTTATCCGATCACCGCATTCTAACGCTACCCGACCTGCCACAAAACTAACGTATGTTACAATCAACGCTCCCATCTTGGATCTTCTGGATACTCCCGCCCGTCTTGGGTGGGAGCTTCTATGCCTTAGCCTTTATCAGTAGCAACTTTGAGGCGGAAATATTTGCTTGGGTCGTGGTGGGCTGGCAGGTATTTCGGGCCTTCACCTTACTGCTATTAGCTCAGGCGATCCTCTATTGGCAAAAACAACAAAATCCCGACCGGGTCCCGCATTGGCAATCCTTTTTATTTATCTGGATGGTCATCGTATTGGTCCATTTGGGTATGTACGTAGCCCTCAAGTCCTACCTGATTTCCTACCAACCGCAATCGGATAGTATCGGCTTGTGGCATCTCAGTCAAACCCTCGCAGAAGGCATCATTACGGCCTTGATCATCACCGGGCTGCTGTTTCTTTTTGAGTACATCAATCAGTGGCAGAACGAACAAGTACGAGCCGCTCAGCTTGCCAAAGAGAATGCCCAGAGTCAATTTGCGGCCCTCAAGTGGCAGCTAAATCCGCACCTGATGTTCAACAACCTGAATACCTTGTACGGACTCATTGACGAAGACACCGAACAAGCCCGTCGATTCTTACTCAAATTTTCCAACCTCTACCGCAGCATTCTCAACCGAGCCAAAGAAAATTTAATCGATCTTAAGGACGAGCTGCAGGTGGTGGAAGACTTCAACTTTTTGATCCAACAGCGTTACGGTAAAGCGTACCAGTGTGAGCTACAATTAACGGCTGCCATCCAAGAGGGATCAGTGATTCCACCCCTCACCCTACAAACGCTTTTAGAGAATGTAGTCAAGCACAACCGGATCGATGATGACCACCCAATGCACGTTTCTATCAGCGAAAAAGAGGACTGGATTTTGGTAAAAAACACGGTTCAGGCCAAACTAGAACCACCCAAACCCGGTGGCGTAGGCCTGCAGAATTTGCAAAAAAGGTATCAACTTCTTTCTAACCGAGCGATCCAAATCGAACAACGATCCGATACTTTTTTGGTGAGACTTCCTAACCTCAAGGTCCAACCCGTATGAAGTTATTAATACTGGAAGATGAAGAAGTAGCCGCCCGCAACCTCCATCGGATGCTGCGCAGAGTAGCCCCGGAAGTACACATTCTGGACACCCTAAAAAGCGTAGAAGCAGCCCGACAGTGGTTTCGCCAGCATGCTCCGCCAGATCTAATCTTGCTAGACATCCATCTCAGCGATGGTCTCAGCTTTGCAGCCTTTCAATCGGGGCAAGAAAACATTCCCGTGATCTTCACAACCGCCTATGATCAATACGCCCTAAAAGCCTTCGAACTAAATAGCGTCGACTATCTAGTTAAACCCTTTTCTGAACATCAATTGCGCCGAGCCTTGGATAAATGGTCCCAGCGCCGCCGAGCTGTAGCACCTACCAACTGGACCGCCATTCAACAAATGTTACAAAATCCTCAGTCTTTTTATAAGACCCGCTTTCACGTCAAAAAAGGAGACCAAATCTTAATTGTACAAAGCGAGCAAATTGCCTTTTTATACCGGGATGAATACGTTTTTCTGTACACTTTAGAGGGCAAACGCTTTTTGGTAGAACTGTCTTTAGACTACTGGATGGACCAACTAAACCCCCACACCTTCTATCGAGCGAACCGCCAATTCATTGTCAATATTCAGGCCATCGAACGCATCGAAACTCATTTTAACTACAAACTAAAGTTGCACGTTACGCCGCAGCCGCCCCAAGCTATTTTCGTTGCCAAAGACCGCGCACGGGCCT
>JBCDIO010000184.1:0-6711 GCA_038748815.1 Bacteroidota bacterium | reverse complement strand
GAAGCGATGAAAGCCAATCGGGAGATCAAGATTGAAGTGAGTGGACATACCGATAATACAGGTGTAGCTACCGAAAATCAAACGCTTTCAGAAGCTAGAGCCTTGGCGGTTTATAACTACCTAAAAGAAGCGGGTGTTACTGCTAACCGGATGGCAGCCGTTGGATACGGTCAAAATAAGCCGGTAGACTCTAATGAAACGGAGGAAGGGCGTGCGATGAATCGTCGTACAGAGTTCAAAATCGTTTCTCTATAATTTGCATTTTGTGATAGTAATACTATCCTATATTGGATAAGAATAATTTTTTGTAAGAACCATGGCAACAACTGTAATCACGAAACCCACTACTAAACAGTACGATGAGGACCTACTTATCGAACAGTATGGGTATGATGATCACTTTCACGAGCATCACGATGGTGATAAGTATCAATCTAACTTTATAACCACTTATATCTTCAGTCAAGATCACAAGATCATTGCGAAGCAGTTTTTGATTACCGGTATGTTCTGGGCGATCATTGGTGGTTTGATGTCTTTAGTTTTCCGTTTGCAGCTCGGTTTCCCAGAAGAGAGTATGGCTTGGCTCAAGCCGATTCTTGGAAAATGGATAACTGTAAACGATGCGGGTATCGGTACTTTGGCTCCAGAGTTTTACTACGCGTTAGTAACTATGCACGGTACGATTATCGTATTCTTTGTATTAACGGCTGGTTTAAGTGGTACTTTCAGTAACCTCTTGATTCCCTTGCAGGTAGGGGCCCGTGATATGGCCTCCCCGCTGTTGAATATGTTGTCCTATTGGTTCTTCTTCTTGGCCGGCGTGGTTATGTTCTTGTCTTTATTCTTGAGTACAGGACCTTTCTCCGGTGGTTGGACTGCTTATCCACCTCTAAGTGCCTTACCCCAAGCCTCTACGGGTTCGGGAGCCGGTATGACGATGTGGCTAGTATCCCTGGTCTTCTTTGTAGTCTCGGTACTGCTTGGAGGGATCAACTACATCACTACAGTACTAAATCTTCGTACAAAAGGGATGACGATGTGGCGGATGCCACTGACCATTTGGGCGTTCTTTGTAACTGCCATTCTTGGTCTGCTTTCTTTCCCTGTACTTTTCTCGGCCTTTTTATTAGTTATGTTCGACCGGGAACTAGGAACGAGTTTCTTCTTAAGTGAAATCTTTATCGGTGGCCAAGCTTTGGATCACGTGGGCGGTAGCCCAATTTTGTACCAGCATTTGTTCTGGTTCCTAGGTCACCCTGAGGTATATATTATTATTCTGCCCGCGATGGGGATTGTATCGGAGGTTCTTTCGGTACATGCCAGAAAGCCAGTTTTCGGATACAAAGCCATGGTATACTCGATTTTGGCGATCGGTTTCTTATCCTTTATCGTATGGGCCCACCACATGTTTATGTCTGGGGTGAACCCATTCATCGCTAACTTCTTCGTAATCTTTACGTTGATCATTGCTGTTCCATCGGCGGTGAAAGTATTTAACTGGATTGCGACCTTATACGGAGGTAACATTCGATTCAACGCAGCCTCTTTGTTTGCCATTGGTTTCGTATCCATGTTTATTTCGGGTGGTTTGACCGGTATTTTCTTGGGTAACTCTGCGATTGATATTCAAATGCACGATACGTATTTCGTGGTTGCTCACTTCCACATCGTGATGGGTATTGCCGCATTCTTTGGAATGTATTCTGGGGTTTATCATTGGTTCCCAAAAATGTACGGTCGTTTCATGAACGAGACACTGGGCCGTATCCATTTCTGGGCTACGCTAATCGGTGCATACGCTATTTTCTGGCCAATGCACTTCCTAGGTATGGCGGGTGTGCCACGTCGCTACTACCGCTTCGATAACTTCGACGCATTCTCTCACTTTACAGAGATGAATATGTTCATTACAGTAGCTGCTATTGTGGTATTTGCTGCACAGTTGCTAATGGTGATTAACTTCTTCTACAGCATCTGGTACGGTAAGAAAGTGGCGGAGAAGAATCCTTGGAAAGCAACTACTCTTGAGTGGACAACTCCAATTAAAGCGGGGCACGGTAACTGGGAAGGTAAAATTCCCGCTGTGCAGCGTTGGGCGTACGATTACGGTAAGGATGGTGTTGAGTATATTCCTCAAGTAGTACCCGTGCAAGAGGGAGAAAGTGAGGTGCATTAGTGCGTCCTAATTGTTCTTGATAACTTAGACCCATTGTACGGTCCATAAGATCAAATCAACATGCGGTCACCTTTCCCCACCAGGAAATGGCCGCATGTTGTATAAATGCCCTTTTGAAAGGGATTGAAATTAACGTTGAACAACCAGCAGGAACATTAGAATAGTGGAAAATAATAAGGTGATACAAGTACAGACAAGGGTTACAGCACCTTCTTTTAGTCAGAAAGTGCATGACTTCAAACTGTTGGTGAAGTTTAGGCTAAACCTAACGGTGGTCTTCTCAGCCTTAATGGCCTACGCCATTGGTGCACCGGGAATTTTGGATTGGAGGGCGATGTTGTTACTCGGAATGGGGGGCTTTTTGATTACTGGAGCAGCAAATGCGCTTAACCAGGCTATAGAAAAAGACTATGATCGGCTGATGACCCGAACGGCAGACCGACCCATTGCGGCCGGCAGAATGTCGGTTTCTGATGGAGTAATGGTGGCTGGTTTGATGGCTGTTGTTGGAATAATGGCTCTGGCGTTCTTTAATCCTTGGGCTAGCTTTTTTGGTTCATTAGCCCTTGTGAGCTATGCTTTTATTTACACCCCCCTTAAGCGCTATTCTACTCTGGCGATACCCGTTGGAGCGATACCAGGGGCGTTACCTATGCTGATTGGTTGTGTAGCGGCCGAAGGAGATCTAACATTCTTGGCTATTCTACTGTTTGCCTTGCAGTTTTTCTGGCAGTTTCCTCACTTTTGGGCTATTGGTTGGCTTGGATTTGACGAATACAAAAAGGCAGGATATCGGTTGATGTTAGAGAACGAAGGAGGGCGGGATGCCAAAACTGGATTATACTCCGGTATATATGCTCTATTACTGATTCCCGTAGTTTGGGGCTTTTGGTACATCGGGATTACCGGCTGGTTTGCCCCCGCTTTGAGTACTATATTATCCTTGGGCTACAGCTATATGGGATTCAGCTTATATTTTAAAAACGAACGAAAAGCAGCTCGATCATTGATGTTTTATTCTTTCTTCTACTTGCCCTTAACTCTGGTGTTATTGTTTATTGACAAGTTATAAGAGAGATTCACAAAAAAGGTAGACATGGCCGTGGCTATTGCTAATAACGAATATAGAAGAAGTAAGATCCATCCAAAGAAGTTTGCTCTTTGGATTGCTTGTGCGAGTATGATGATGCTTTTTGCCGCTTTCACAAGTGCGTACGTGGTGCGTCAAGCCGCTGGTAACTGGCTAGAATTTCAACTACCGAGCCTATTTTTTTACAGTACGGTAGTCATTTTACTTTCTAGCTTAACCTTGCATGGTTCGTACTTTAGTTTCAAACAGGGGAATGTCGGCTTGTATCGGGGACTGCTCATTTTGAGCTTAATCCTCGGCCTGGGCTTTGTGGTTTTGCAATATATGGGATGGAATCAATTAAACGCCATTGGGGTACCTCTCGACGGTAACCCGGCGGGTTCTTTCGTATATGTCATATCCGGCGTACACGCCGCTCACGTCTTAGGTGGAATTGCGGCGATTTCATTGGCCTTATTACACGCCTTTATTTTGCCCTATAAAGTGACGGAAAGACGGAAGTTGAGATTCGAATTGACTTTAACTTATTGGCACTTTGTTGACTTTCTTTGGGTATATTTGCTTGGTTTTTTCTTGCTGACTGGCTCATAGACTCAACGAATCTTCGATTAAACTATAAACTACTATAAAAAACAGACGAATGGCTACGGAATCAGTTCTGGAACAACAACACGAACAGGGACAAGAAGATCTCTGGTCTGGTGCTAAAGAGCCGTTTAAGGCCAGTTACGGGAAGTTGATGATGTGGTATTTCCTACTATCGGATGCTTTTACCTTCTCTGGATTCTTGATCGCATACGGAGCACTGCGTTTTAGTATGCCCACTTGGCCAGTGCCGGATTTTGTGTTCAGTACCGCCCCTTTCGGCCTGGAAAACTCACCACTTATTTTCGTAACTTTTATGACCTTCGTGCTGATCATTAGTTCAGTAACTATGGTTCGTGCCGTACAAGAGGGCCACCGCGAAAATAAGAATGGAGTTGTTTTTTGGATGCTGTTAACGGTTGTTGGGGGAGCAGCATTCCTTGGCTGTCAAGCCTGGGAGTGGACAAAACTGATTGGCGGAGAGGGGATGACTGTAACGGTCGATCCATTCTCCAATCATGAATTTGCTGGAACTTATCTGAGTGGTGATGAGCTGGAGGCGGCTGGTTTCACCAAAGTAGAAACCGTCGAGCACGGTGCAGCGGCTACCTATTATCTGCCAGAAAATGCGCCAGATCTTGAGGAGAACCGCTATTTCGTAAAGCAAGACCACCATGGGCACGTAATGGCTGGAGAAAGTTTTGAAGCCGGAACGCCCTACTTAATAACGATCAATCACGATACTCACCTGTACGAGACCTCTGCTTTCAAAACGGAAGAAGGTGCTATTATGAAGGAGTCCTATGGGCCGAAAGCCTTTGGTGCTCTATTCTTCTTTATCACCGGATTTCACGGATTTCACGTATTCTCCGGAGTTGCTTTTCTGGCCATTATCTTGATTAATGTAGCCAGTGGTGTATACGTAGAACGAAAAAATGGCTACGAAATGGTCGAAAAGATCGGTCTATACTGGCACTTTGTAGATTTGGTTTGGGTCTTTGTCTTCTTGGTCTTTTACCTTCTTTAATTCCTAATTGCATAATCTTTCAACCTTCTATAAATGGGACACTTAAGTTACGAAGAGTCGAAAAAATTGGTTTTCCGCGGATTGATTCTACTAGCAATTGTAACGCTCGTGGAGGTAGCAATCGCTCTTGTTGGAAATGGTCATATCATTGAAGGCTTCGAATTACCTAAATGGGTGATGTACCCTGTCATGATCGGTCTAAGTCTCTACAAAGCGTATTTTATCGTTTATGAGTTTATGCACATGCGCTACGAGGTAAAAGGTCTTGCCATGAGTGTACTATTACCTACCCTACTTCTAGTTTGGGCGGTAATCGCATTTTTCCAGGAAGGAAACTCTTGGGGAGAACGTCGAGAACTGATTAATAAAAAGAACCAAGAGACGATAGAAGTGTCTGCAGAGAATCCTGAGGGAATGATTCTGAGGGACGAAGAAACCACGGAAATGCAATAATTTGCTGCAGAACCCATAAAATGGCGAGTTACGAAAGTCACTCGCCATTTTTATTAAAACCTATTTGGTTATCGGCTGTTTTTTGATTGCAAGCTATATACAGCAAAAAAGATCGGTAGCATGTTTGGAAGTATCTTAAAGACGAATAACAGCCTGTTTCAACTAGTGGCGCTCTTCTTGATGTTGATCGCGCTACCAGCAGGGAGTTGGTACTACCTAAAAGGAGGAGAAACATTTTACCTGGAGACCATCAAATCTTTAGACTCGCTAGGCGTCGCACAGCCAATCCCTACCCCGATGGATCCCGTGACCAACGCAGATGCTACGCTTTGGAAAAAGAAGGTTTCCATTGTCAGCGGTTGGCCCACGGAGCAAAAGGCCCAGGCAAGCTACCTGGACGTGATGCAACGCCTAAACGATCAGTTTTCGAAACGACCAGACATCCAGTTGGTTACCTATGTAAATACGGAAGGATCAACTTTCTCCGAGGAGGCCTTTGAGGCACAATATCAAATAGAGCATCCCGAACAGTGGCGTTTCCTAGGTTGGGATGGACAATCACAGCCTTATCAAGCGGCATTTCACTTGCCCAGCGATGCTAATCCACAGGCATTGGTTTCGTTATTAGATACCGGTTTGCAGGTCCGACACCACTATGCTTACCAAGATGCCGAAGCCGTAAAATTACTGATTCGGCACATTACCTACGTAATGCCCCGATTGCCCGAGCGAGATGTTGAATTTGAGAGAGAACAAGAAAAGTAAAGAGGCATGAATTCTACAATTACTACACCAAACCTTAACCTAGCCAAAAAGTTAAACATAGCGGCTTGGATCGTTAGTGCCGCCGTTTTGGGCCTAGTGGCCTTGATGCGGGAGGTAAAGATTCCATTACCCGACGGGTTTGATCTACATTTTTTACCTCCATTCCACGCTACCCTAAATGCGCTGACGGCCGTTGTTTTGATTATCGCTTTTGTATTTATTAAGCAGAAAAAGGTAGAATTGCACAAGCGAGCTATTTACATGGCTATTGGTCTTTCGGTACTATTTTTGCTATCGTATGTAGCATACCATTTTACTACTCCAGACACCTTGTATGGAGACCTAAATGGGGATCATGTACTTGATGAAGCAGAACGTTTGGCCGTAGCGGGTAGTCGGCCTTGGTATTTGCTCCTACTGATCACTCATATCACTTTAGCGGCTGTGAGTTTTCCGTTTATCCTGTTTACCTTTGTACGGGCTTATACCAACCAAATAGATCGCCACCGTAAGATGGCTCGTTGGGTGTTTCCCATTTGGTTATACGTTGCAATTACGGGGCCAATATGTTATTTTCTGCTTCAACCTTATTACTAGAAAACAGTTATCGGG
>JBCDIO010000183.1:0-6714 GCA_038748815.1 Bacteroidota bacterium | reverse complement strand
TCGAACTCCTGCGCTGTTTTCTCGAGTGCCGCGTCATCGCCGTTCACTGCGTCGGAGCGCAGCGACACAAACCGCGAGAAATCGATAACCGAGCCGTTCATTACTATATGACGATCAGCTCGGCACGTAGCGTATCGAATAGTCCGTGGAATTTATTTGACTTCCTCAAGGAATTTCTAAAACTCCACAAGTATCCACTAGGCCCCTTACTTTTAAGAGACTTAGGCACCCCTAACCAACGAATCTTCACTCGGGAACCGCACCATAAAACAGCGGTCATTCGCAAGATTTTAGAGACCTATCCCCAACTTAAATTCTTGCTGATTGGAGACAGCGGAGAACGCGATCCCCACATTTATTCTCAGATTCGTGAGGAATTCCCAGGCCGCATTCTGGGTACCTATATTCGGGAAATAAAGGGCGGAAAGTGGCAGAAAAACGATAAGCAGCAGCATATCTTCACTTTTCGGCACTTTAAAGAAGCCCAACAACAGTTACAAGACGAAGATTGGTTTTTCAATGTTTCGCAGGAAGGGAAATAGACCAGAACAACGTTTAGAATTTAATGCCCTCTCCGAGCCAGCTTGTCTTGGCGACGGATCAATTCATTCTCAATCATTCGGCCCATCATTTCTAGATGACCTTTCCCACGAAAATACGAACGGATGGCAAACGTGCTGATAAGAAAAATCAGAAAACTGATTGGAAACATCAGCAAACAGATAGTAGCGGGGAGTTGCAAACCCAAGATACCAAAGATCGCTCCTAGAACAAGCCAGGCCGGTGAACTGGCACCAATACTGATCGTTAAGCGATGTAGGACCTGAAACAAACGCATCCGTTCTTTCCATTGACCTCGCAACTCTAATAGACTGGGCGTACTAAAGAAATCCGGTCCGGTTGACTCTAGCAAACCAAATTCGTTATTGGATTCTTTTTCCAGTTTGCTCAGCAAATTATTGATCGCGCGGTTGTCCATGCTACATTTCGCTTTTGATAATTGAGGGGGTAAGCAAAACCTCTGACTGAAAATACGAAGTTTTAACCAAATCTGGCCATTGTTGTTCATCCAAGAGATGAAGATGAATCGCATTTGACAGTTCTTCTTTTATATTTGAAACCCTTAGAAAGCCCAAAACGCTTCTTCATCTATCCATTTTTAACATTATTTGACCACAAGAAAATGACTATGCACAGAAAAGTTTTACTCCCGTTTTTTTTCCTCTGCCTCTTGCAGAACAGTTATGGACAAAACCTCCTTTCCCTTGATTTAGTGGACACTTACACGCAAGCTGAACTTCCAGGTATCACGAGTATAGAAGCCAATTTTGATGTCGAATTGTACTACGTGCTTTACGAAACTACTGACGTAAACGACGAGGTAGTCATGGCCTCCGGAGTTTTTGCCTATCCGGTCATTGATGGGCAATCCTATTCTCTTCCCACCCTACTCTACGAACATGGGACCGCCGGCTCCAAATCCGGTGTCGCCTCAGAGGATGGCAACGAACTTAGCCTCATTCTCGGGTACGCCAGTCAAGGGTTTATGACCGTGGCTCCGGATTTACTTGGACTAGGTGCTTCTCCGGGCTTTCACCCCTACCTAGATGCTCGTACGGAAGCGAGCGCATCCATAGATATGCTGAATGCCATTGATAGTGTGATTGAGTCCACCGAACTGGATGATAATACCAAAAACGGCCAGTTATTCATCACGGGCTACTCTGGAGGTGCCCACGCTTCCATGGCCAGTCATAAAGCATTAGAAGAAGGTACAGAGACCGCCTCTTACGAAATCATCGCGGCCGCACACTCCTCTGGTCCCTACAGTTTAAGTGGAGAAATGGTCGATTTCACACTTGGCGGAGATGTTTATATTTTCCCCGGATTCCTACCCTATGTAGCTGTTTCTTTATTATTGGAGGCGGATCCCCTATACGATGATTTGGAGCAGATGTTTAAGCCCCAATACGTGGGCCCCATCCAGCAATTCCAAAATTGGGACATTGACCTATTGACGCTTAATTTCAGCCTGGCGGCCACCCTGACGGTCGATGCCGGAGGTCTTTTCCCCGCCGAAATGTTGCAGGATAGCATTGCCGATGCCCTCTTGACTAATCCTGATCATCCCGCAAGCCAGGCCCTACAAGCCAACGATTTATACGATTGGGCTCCCCAGGCGATCACCCGGATGTTCTACTGCACATCTGACGAGATTGTAACATTCACGAATTCTACCCTGGCCGAAACCACCATGAATGATAATGGGGCAGCCGATACGCAGGCGATTGACGTTGACCCGGATAGTGGTCACGGTGATTGTGTGCCATTCGCGGTGACTGCCGCCTTGGATTTATTCACCCAGTACGCTGAAATTAACAACATAACGTCAACGAAGGAAACCGCTGGAGCTATAAAATTTGATCTATTCCCCAATCCGAGTGCGGGGAACTTGCGAATTAGTCTCCCAGAGGAGTTAGGTGCAGAAACGCTACAAATCTTTGACTGGAACGGACGCTTAATCCACCGTCAATCGATTAACCAGTCCGAGCTAAGTTTAAATTTTCCAAATCTAGCCAACGGTATGTACGCGGTCCAAATTCAAGGACAGGAAGGAAATTATCGACAAACCTGGATCAAGAATTAAGTACGTGCGCCTCAAAATAATTGGAGCTGGCATAGTTGGAATTTGTACAGCGGTTCGCTGCCTTGAGGCAGGCCATTCTGTGCAAATGGTCTATGCCGCTCCTCCTTCTCAAACCACCTCGGCCCAAGCCGGAGCTATCTGGCTTCCATATTTAGCGGAGCCCAAGGAAAAAGTGCTCCCCTGGAGTAAATGGAGTCACCAGCGGTATCAGCGAGAGATCAGAAATGGAGTTCCTGGAGTCAAGGAGGTTGCTTTACAGGTAGAGGCCCTCCCCAACCACGAGCCCAGTTGGCTCCAAATTCTACCTCCTTCCTTGGTAAAGAACGTTGAATCCCACGTAGACCGACGCAGATGGGAGGTCCAAGTACCCCTGATCACCCCCCTACCCTATCTACAATATTGGTGGGATTGGTTGAGCGCAAGGGCAGCCATGGAACACCGAATGGTGCACAATCTAACAATGGAATGTACGTCCGAATACGACTGGATCATTAATTGTACCGGCCTTGGCTCCAGGGTCTTATGCCAAGACTCCGATATTTATCCAGTACGCGGCCAATTGGTTAAATTGGGCCCAAACCAAGATGCATTACAATTCGTGGAAGAAAGCAAAGCCCCGATCATGACATACGTTTTTAGCCGGGATAATGAAACGTTGATCGGTGGTACTGCGGAGGCACACGTTTGGGAGAATCAAACCAATCCCGCTACCCTAAAAATAATTTACGAACGAGCTGTAGAGCGTTTTCCTGACCTGCAATCACTCCCCGTGATAGGATCTCAAACCGGACTGCGACCGGTGAGAAAGGTCGTGCGCGTTGAACAAGACGAACGGAGCCCTATCATTCATCACTACGGACACGGCGGAAGTGGATATACCCTGGCTTGGGGATCGGCCCAACGTGTTTTGGAGCTCCTCTAACAATTTGCTAAATTGGGATCCATGTTTCTGCAATTCTTCTATCTACTTCGCCAGCACGGCTTACCGGTAAGCCTACACGAGTACCTTACCTTCATGGAGGCCCTACAAAAACAGGTCATTCCTCCAACGTTGGATGCGTTTTACGCATTAAGTAAAACTATTTTTGTTAAGCAAGAAGGTCATCTGGATCGCTTTGATATTCTTTTTGCTAAGCATTTCCAGGATATTCAACACTTTCCCAACGAACTTTTGCAAGCGCAGATCCCGCCCGAATGGTTGCAGCAGGACTTCATGAAAGATCTTAGTGAAGAAGAATTAGCGCAGATTAAGAAGTACGGAGGATTAGATGGGCTATTAGAGCGTTTCAAGAAAATCCTGGAGGAGCAAAAGGAAGCTCATGCTGGTGGAAATAAATGGATTGGCCAAGGTGGCACCTCTCCTTTCGGACACGGTGGACAGCATCCGGAAGGCATTCGAATAGGAGGTGAAGGCGGGGGTCGGGGAGCTATCAAAGTTTGGGAGCGGCGGGATTTCGCCAACCTAGATGACCAGGTAGAGCTCAATACCCGCAACATGAAGATGATCATGAAGCGCCTACGGGTATTAACCCGAGAAGGTATTCCAACCGAACTCGATCTGGATAAAACCATTCAGAAAACCTCGGAGAATGCGGGAATGCTCGAAATTAGCATGCAAGCAGACAAAAAAAATCGAGTCAAGGTTTTAATGCTCATGGACGTGGGGGGATCTATGGACCCACACGTAGAAATGTGTCAGCAACTATTCTCCGCCGCCCGCTGGGAATTCAAACACCTCGAATTTTTCTATTTCCACAATTGTATCTACGAACGAGTATGGAAAGATAATCATCGTCGTTGGGCAGAATTTGAGCCTACGTTACGCTTGTTACATAAGTATAACAAAGACTATAAACTCATCTTTGTAGGAGATGCGGCTATGTCGGTATATGAAATTTATTACCGGGGTGGTAGCGTAGAGCATTACAATGACGAGCCCGGTATCACTTGGCTACAAAGGTTAAAAGATCACTTCAGCAACCTAATCTGGATCAATCCCCTACCTGAGTACGAGTGGGATTACTACGAATCGGTACGGGTCATTCGACAGGCGGTCAACAATCGTATGTTTCCGATGACCCAAGACGGTCTTACGAAGGCCATGCAATGCCTAAAGAACCCACAGAAAAACCACCAAAACCAAGTTTGGGAAGAGGAAGAGAACTAGCGATGAGCAATGAGAACGCTCGCTAGTTTTTGTAGATCCTCTGGGGTATTATAACAATGTGGGGCTACCCGAATGTAGGATCCCCGAAAGGAAACATAAATCCTCTCCCGTCGACAAGCTTCTGCTAGCTTTGCTTGATCCATACCAGGTAATAGTTTAATTCCAAAGAGGTGTGCACCTCGTTGGTCAGCTGGTACGATGCCAAAGCCTTTTTCTTCTAAAGTAGAGAATGCTTCTTTGGTAACATTGGCACAATATGCTTGAATAGACTCGGTACCCCAAGCCATTAGTTGATCGAGTGCTGCCTGCATCATCGGGACAGCAATGAAGTTGCTGGTTTCGCCTACGCAATATCGGTTAGCTTGGCCTTTGTAGCTATCCTCATAATTCGTTAGTTCCCGAAAATTTGCACTATTCCTTCGATGCATCCAGTTCTCTTCCACTGGAATACCGCCATCTAAAGCGGGCCCATAATACGCCATGCCAAAACTGTAGGGCCCCAAGAGCCACTTATAGGCTCCAGCTACTAAAGCATCCGGTTGGATATCTTGTACCGAAAAAGGATAGGCTCCTAAAGACTGTGTGGCATCGATGGCCAACCAAGCCCCTACCTCTTTCGTTTTTTGACGAATGGTTGGGAGGTCAAAAAGAATACCCTCCGACCAATGGACGTGTGGTAGGGCTACAAGAAGTGTATCTGAATGAATCCGATTGAGAATGGCTGCATTCCAGGCATGCCCACGCTTCGAGAGGGGAACATCGGCGGGAGGTGTGACAATACGTATCCGCACATCTGTATCCTGGGCTATTCGCTGCCATGCGTAAAAATTACTAGGGAATTGATCTTCCACCACCAGAATTTCTCCCCCCGCTTTTAAGGGAAGATTGCGAGCAACTGCAGCCATCCCATAGGAGACGGAGGGTACGATAGCGATCCGATCCGATTCTGTCGTATGAATAAACTGTGCAAAGGTTTTTTTCAACTGATGCACTGGCTCAAAGAAGTCCGTTGGAGCAAGATCGTAAGGGCGATTTTTGGCCCGTAGACCATGAATACCTGCAGTCTCTACACTTTTTAAAAGAGGAGACATATAGGCCATATTTAGATAGGTAACTTCCGACTCGAGCGAGAATAAGTGTTTTTGGCAATCCATTCGAAGTACGTTTTATAGTATTGCGTAGATGATAATGGAAAGCTAAAAAAAATCGCCATCTACTTGCGTAGATGGCGAAATGTTTCATTTACCCGTGATTACCCGAAGGCGACGTAGCGCCGCTAATTTTACAGTACTACCAATTTTCAGCTCCAGCAAGTATACAATTATGACCATAATATAGACGCCGTTGAAAGTCTTCAATGGGTCGGTATTGGGTCAATAATTGTTGCTTTGCAGCTTACTTTGAAGGAGGGATATGTTCCGGGCTGAAATTGGTGTCGGTGGGGTCGTGCGTGTAAAGGTAAATTTAGTTGTAGCGACGGTTCTTCGTAGTAGCAACTTCAATTGCTAGAACGAACGCCGCTCCCAGTACGAAGGCACCGGTTGCGATGTACAAAATCAGCATAGTCCAAGGTTTTGTGTTAATTAACTATATGTTCTCATATTTGTAAGACACATGGCTAATTTGCTAAAAAAAATTGCTTTTTCCAATTAATTCAGTAAGGAATTCTTAATTCCACGAAATTTTTTGCTGTTCAGGGAAGCAGTTCGGGATTAGGCAAGAAAATTAATAACAGTATGCTGCTATTGAATACATTAGGTATATGTATTTACTCAACATAATGTTTGCAAGGCCACTAAAAAAATCTTCATTTTAACATTTTTTCCTTTTCCCTATCAAATTCCCAAATAGGCTAAGGCTTTAAAAGCTCCATAAAACCAGGGGGGGCAAAACAAATAAT
>JBCDIO010000182.1:0-6725 GCA_038748815.1 Bacteroidota bacterium | reverse complement strand
CAACGATGGAGACTCCTTAAACGATAAACGATATACTTATGAAAAAGTGGATTTTAGGATGGTGTTTACTGGGTGTATTGACTATTACCGCCCCTGTAAACGACGTACAAGCCCAGTGTCCAATGTGTAGAATGTCCGCAGAGTCCAACCTGAAAAATGGAGGTACTGCTGGCCGCGGATTGAATAATGGCATCCTGTACATGCTGGCGACTCCTTATCTAATCGTTGGAGCGATCGGCTACGTTTGGTGGCGCAACCGCCGCAAAGAAGAAGAGGAAGAAGGCTTGGAAGGATTAGAAGGTGAACCGTTTCAATAGACGATAAACGAGCGAATAGTTATATAAAAAAATGGTTCCCTCGCCGAAGCGGGGGAACCATTTTTTATTAAAGCCCCGAAGGACTGCTAAGCATAAGCTATAATTAGCTTAGCTTCTTGATCAACCATACGATGAAGCTGATAGAACCGAAGGCGTAGCAAAGAGATGCTAGCAACCAGAAAACTGCACCTAAACCAAAACCACCAGTGGTTAATAAAGAAGCAAATAAAATGGTTGCAAGAATAGACAAAACGATACCTGCTCCCCATCCAAACAAAGCGAACCAAAGCCACTTTTGTACTGGATCAGAGAAATCAACATCTTCCATTGTCATGCCTTTCTTCGCTAATTTCTTCTCGAATTTAGCGATACGCTTCTCCAAGCGGGCTTGACGCTTCATTTCTTTTTTAGTCGCTTTGTCCATTTCGGTAGCTTCAGCAGCTACGGCAGCATCTGCTGGCTGAACATAAACAACCGCAGAGGCATTCTGAACGGAAACAAGGAGCACTAAGGCAGATAGAAGTGTAAGGAACTTGAAGTTTTTCATAAGAACAAAAATTGAGGTTAACATAAATAAACACACTAGATCTCACTCACCGGAGTGAAATTATCTTATCGTCCTAATAAAAGGTAATGAATGTATTCTTTAGAGGATGGTAGTCTGACAAAACAGATTTCAACGAGGAGGGCGGCCCTTGATTGATACTCAACAAACGGATTTTCGTACCCACAGCAGTCCTTAGCAACAATTCGTTCATTAAGTGTCTTTTGGCCTTATTCTTTGCGAGCAAGATAGAAAGTTTGCCTCATAAATCATAAAGCTCTCCGTACTTTTCTTCCACGTACGCACGGAAGTAATCGTATTGTAAAAATTGGCCAGTTACTCGCTCGCAAAGTTCTTCTGCCTGGTAAAAATGGCCGTGCTTGTGGATGTTCTCCCGTAGCCATTGCAGTAATTTCCCATTTTTACTATCCGCAATCTGGGCCTCCAATTCGGGAATTTCCTGTTTTGCCGTTGCATAAAACTGCGCGGCGTAAAAGCTACCTAAAGAATAGGTCGGAAAATACCCCACGCTCCCGTGTGCCCAGTGGATATCCTGAAGCACTCCTTCATTGGGGTGTTCTACAGTGACGTCTAAATAGTCTAGGTATTTTTGGTTCCAGGCTTCTTCCAAAGAGCTAACTGGCAGCTCTCCACTGATCAACGCTTTTTCCAATTCGTAGCGGATCAGTACATGAAAATGGTAGTGTAATTCATCCGCTTCTATGCGAATTTTCCCCGGCACCACTTTGTTAATCCCTTGGTAAAATTGGCGCGCATCTATTGTTGCCAACTGCTCTGGGAATGCGGATCGTAAATGGGCGAAGTGGGCTTGCCAGTACGGATAGCTCCGACCTACATGATTCTCCCACAGTCGGCTTTGCGATTCATGAATACCTAAAGACACATATTTTCCGCAGGGTAGGCCATACTGATCAACTGGTAACCCTTGTTCGTATAAAGCATGTCCTCCTTCGTGCAGACAACTCCAAGTCATCACTCCAAAGTTATTCTCCCGAATCATAGTAGTCACCCGCACGTCTTGGGGGGAAAAGTTAATGGTGAACGGATGAGGAGAACGATCCTGACGGCCAGCCCCAAAATCGTAGCCCATATTTTCCAGTAGTTGTAAACCGAAATCCCACTGGAGCTGATGGGGATAATGTTGGTATAAGAAATCATCGTTCAGCGTAGCTCGATCACGTATCTTACGCGCAAACTCCGTCAAATGCTCTCGCACACCGTCGAAAAGTGGATCGAGTTGGGCAACCCGGGCCCCAGGCTCAAATTCTTCCAATAAGGCATCGTACGGATGATCTTCATAACCCTGTCGGTCGGCTTCTTCCCGCTTGATCGCCAATAATGCCTCTAAGTGTGGTTGAAAGGTTTGGAAAGAATTGGCCTCCCGGGCTTCTAACCAGCCATGATAGGCCTTAGAAATCGTCAAGGAGCGTCGTCGAACAAAGTCCTCGTCCAGTTTCTTAACTCGCTGTAGGGTATCCCAGCTACGTTCAATGTTCTTGGCTGGGATTGCATCCAATTTGGCTCTATGATCATAGAGCTCATTGACCAATTCTTCCAAAGCGGGATCGATCAACTTTTCGTGGACTAAGGCCGATAGAGTAGCTACTTGTTGACCACGATGCCGGGCCCCTTTAGCGGGCATATTCACTTCTTTGTCCCAGCTCAAAACAGCAATAGAGGCTTGCAGATCCATAATCTGCTGCATCTTTTCCACGTAAGATTGATATTTCTGTTCCATAGTATAGGGAATGTTCTTGGTTAGGGGTGCTATTTGCGAAAAGTGAGAACTAGTAATAAAGCCCATCCAACAATCAAAAGAGTACCACCAATTGGCGTGATAGGGCCTGCCCAACTGACATTTTCAATCGGCAGAATATCCCGGCAGGTAAGAAGGTAGATGGATCCACTAAACAGAATGGTGCCCGCAATAAAAAGTCTAGCCCCCCAGTCCAATAAGGCAGATTGAACTTGCTGGCTCAGTAAACCTAGAAATAAAAGCGTTATTCCGTGAAGGAATTGATAGCGGACTCCCGTCTTAAAGCTATCTAGGCTATCTGGGGATAATAAGGCTTCCAAAGCATGAGCACCGAAAGCTCCTAGAATAACTGCCAATAAACAAAAAATGACTCCCCAGCGAATTCGATTCCAATTCATATTTTGCATCCTATTTTTGGACAACCCGATTCTGTATGCGTCTACTTTTTTCCGGGCTGCTTTGCTTAGCTCTTAGTCTTTTGCTCTTTCTGGTTTCTTCCTGCAATCACGCAAATCTAACGGGTTTTACAACCTTGCCCAAACAAACGGCCTGCATATTCAAAACGGAAGGATCTTCGAAGGACTCTTTCCCCCATTTAGGCCCCTGGCCCGGGTGGAATTCCTTCCAGGATGCCTTTCAGAATAACTTGGTAGCTCTGCCTCATGGTGAAGTTATTTTCAGTCCATATTGCCTGCGGGGAGATGTGCAGTGGCTCGGTATTTGGGAATATGATCAGGCAGCTCCAGCCAAACTAATCAAGGAAAGTCAATCCTGGGAGCAATCGATTTTTCAGCAAGAGACCATCTATTTTCAAGAGAATGGACATGCCGTATGTGCGATTGGTAATCTGGTACTTTATGCCTCGATGCCCATCTTAATCGAAGATGCTTTACGCGCTATGGAGACACCCGAAAATGGGTCTGCAAAGGATTTACTTACCATAGAATTGGATACTTGGACTTTAATGCCTCATAAACTCCGAGAAGCTGGTCAATCCTGCTGGAATCTACCCTTCGTTGATGCACTCTTGAAGTCTTTGCCAGAAGGAACCTGGTCAGGGCCTATTCAGCCAGGCTCGACGCTACTATGGCAAGGTAAAGAACTACAGTCCTCCACAAAGAATGTAAAGGTTGATTCTTTTCCTTTTTGGGGAGTCCTCCCTGTTGATCTTGTTTGGGCCAGCTTTTTATCGGAAACCAGCCATCCCACTCGTGCATTCTGGCAAGAGCCTTTTCCTCAATTTAAATTCGGCCCGTGGTTTGTGCAGGGTACTTTGGAAAGCCAGCCTTCCGGCGAAGAGGACCTCTTTGTGGCCACCCAATTGGAGGTAGATCTAGATTCCCTGGGCTTACCTGGCGTTCCTGACCCAAGTCTAGTGCCTGATTTCCCGATGTTGGCTACCCACCGGATCGAAGCTCAAGGAGATCGCCCTGCTTACTGGGCTTTCCAATTAGAAGACATTTTATTTTTGGTCCCTTCCAAAGAACAAGCCTATACATTAATCAGCCGCTTTATTAATAATCAAACACTAGAAGTCATTGGTGGTCAGTATCAGCAAGCGTGTGACCAAGATATACCTCAACAATTACTCTACTACCGGAGTGGTCTTGATGAAGGCTGGTATAAGCATGTTTGGCAAAAGGGACTTCCGGCTACTTTGTCGGCTATTCCTTTTCGGGGAACCCATTTCTTTGGGCAAACTGCTGATCTTGATTGGCATTGGATCCGACTTGCAGATCGGCAGGGAGTACCACCTAAAACGGATCGGACTTTTTATCTACAAGACACCCTAATGGGGGACTGGACGGGAGTAGAACTGAACGATAATCAATATGTAGTCACCTGGACTGTCAAGAATGAACTGCTCCTGTATCAGAATGATCTTCGGTTGGCTTGGAGCCGTCGCTTTACGGATCCTATCATTGATCAGCCCATTGTATTGCAGGGAGAGGGGGAGCAGGTATTGCTTGTAGGCACCCACAAGGAGATCTTTCTGTTTAAAGAAGATGGCAGCCTGAGTCCGGGTTATCCGCTCAAACGGGACGAGATACAAGCTTTAATCCCCACCTTAGGCTATCCCGGTGCTTATTGGATGCAAACAAAGGAGCGTATTCAATCCGTTGAAATTCGCAAAGATCCTTTAAGGCCCGTGTGGCAAGAGCCCCTCTTTTCTAATCGGCTGAGCCAACCAATTCGGCATTACCAAACGAAGGATCAGGATGTCATTACCGGGATATTGGGCCAGCAAACGCTATTTGCTTGGGACTTAAAGGGTCGACAACTGTTCGATTCAATCCCTTTAGAAACTCCGGCTTTGGCGACCCCCGCTTTTCAGGATCATCCTTTGTCAACGCGTCTGATCACGCCTATGCGGGACGGTCGAGTCAAGATAACGAGCTTATCCGGAGCTGGCTTCAATGTGAAAATGGATCTGCCGGGACCCATGGAACATTGGGCCGTGGGAGATTTAGTGGGCGATAAACGCCTTGAATACATAGGCACCGCTGGCCCAGAAGTATTGATGATGGGGTACACTGGTAAGGAGTGGAAGTCTGTATTTCGCTGGCGGTGCCCCGGGACGATCGCGGCTATCGAAGTACATGATCTCCCGGGAGGCGCTTTGCTAAGTGTTCTAGATCGGGATCAGCAACGCATTTGGTTGCTCAGTGCCCAGGGAGAAGTACTGGAGGGTTTTCCGGTGGCCGGGAAAGGGGCCCCACTGGTGCAAAAACATCCAAATCAAAGAGGATTCCGCATTCTGACCCACTTAGATAAGTCGGTGGTTAGTTACCAATGGAGTGGTTTTTAAACATCCTTACTCTAGGGGGAGTTGCCAGTGAATGGGGGCTACCCCTTGTTGTTCTAAATAAGCATTCGCTTGGGAGAAATGCTTGGACCCAAAGTACGCACCGCCAGCGAGTGGAGAAGGGTGAGCAGCTTCCAGAATGAGGTGCTTGCTCCCATCGATCAGGTCTTTTTTCTTCCGGGCAAATCCTCCCCAAAGCATGAAGACCAGGTGTTCTCGCTGTTGGGAAAGGGCTTTGATAACGGCATTGGTAAAGGTATCCCAGCCAATTTTTTGGTGAGAACGGGGTTTGTTACGTTCTACGGTCAGAAAGGCGTTGAGTAGAAAAACCCCCTGGTTTGCCCAAGACGTGAGGTCGCCATGGCCGGGTATCTGAAAGTTGGTATCGCTTGCTAGTTCCTTGTAGATATTCTTTAAAGACGGTGGGACTCGAACACCTTTAGGTACCGAAAAGCTTAGGCCCATAGCCTCTCCTGGATTATGATAAGGATCTTGCCCCAGGATGACCACTTTTACTTCGGGAAAGGGCGTGTGGGTGAAGGCGTTGAAGATGAGAGCCCCCGGTGGGTAAATCGTTTTGCCAGCGGCTTTTTCCTTTTTCAAAAAGGTGGCTAGGGCTTGAAAGTACGGCTGGGCAAATTCATTGGCTAGTGCCGCTTTCCAACTTTCTTCGATACGCACAGAAGACATAGGATGATTTTTTTGGCAGTGGGAACGAAGGTAGCGAAAAAAGCGTTGTTGTTAATTAGATCTCCTGAATTTGCCGTCATCCGATTTTACAGATACCAAAAAAAAGAATAATTTTGCGGAGATAACTAAATAGGTCCCGTAGCTCAGTTGGATAGAGCAGCTGCCTTCTAAGCAGCGGGTCACAGGTTCGAGCCCTGTCGGGATCGCATTCAGCAAAAAGGCTGTCTCCTTCGGAGGCAGCCTTTTTTTGGGCCTGATTACCGCCTCGCCCCCTAAACACTGGAAGTCGTAGCAGCCTGCATTGCAGCAGGTAAATATCAAGGGGGTGTAGCTTCCTGGCATGTAGAGATAGTGATCTATTCTGATCTTTATCAATGAGTAAAAGTGACTTCTTTACTTGCCTAAATATTTACATTACAATGAGCATTATCCCATACCCAATGTGCTCAAAGTGACAGTAGGCTTTCCAAACATTTATTACCTTCGAAGGAGTAATTACACATTCTAATACCTTAAAAACCAGCCCATATGCCCCAGTTTACAACTCATCCTTTCTATTATTTTTGGGTATTCTTCCTGTTACCAATCCTT
>JBCDIO010000181.1:0-6735 GCA_038748815.1 Bacteroidota bacterium | reverse complement strand
GGAGGCATATTTACATTGTTCACCACGAGGTCTAGATCGCCGTCATTGCCTAGATCCCCGTAGGCAGAGCCATTCGAGAATCCAGGTTGGTCCAGCCCCCACTGTTTGGCTTTGTTCTCAAATTCCCACTGCCCACGATGGGAAAAGGCATAATTGGAGATGGGTACTGAAGGAATGGCATCTACCAATTTGGTGATCACCCCTTCTTCCCGCCGCATAATGGCCCGCACTGTTTCTGGATCAGCGTAAAAGTTTATATAATCTTGATCGGTGAGATCTTTAAAGATGCCATTCGCCACATAGATATCCCGAAAGCCATCCAGATCAAAATCTGCCATAAGTGCTCCCCAACTCCAATCGGTACCATGTACACCGGCAAAGCGCGAGACTTCGCTAAACTGTCCATTACCGAGGTTGAATTGCAGCGCGTTCCGCGTAAACTGGCGGTGGTAGCCTTCTCGAATATTTAATTGGTACTTATCCCAATTTTCGAAGGCTGTCTTAGTCTTCATTCGGGCGTCTTTTTCCGGGAGCATATCGGTCACGAAAATCTCTGGAAAGCCATCATTATTGAGGTCGGCCATATCGGCCCCCATAGAACTCAAGCTCAGTTCTTGGATGCCTTCTACCAGAGACTCCCGAAAAGTCCCATCCTGTTGGTTGATGTATAGGTAATCCCGCTCAAAGAAATCATTAGAGATGTACATGTCTTGCCAGCCGTCGCCATTCACATCACCGATGGTGACCCCAAGACCAAAACCAATAGCGGAGGAATAAACGCCCACCTCTTGGCTAACATTGACGAAAGTCCCACCGTCATTTCGATAGAATCGATTCCCCCCATCAGTGTCTGGGGTTTCTCGTAAACCTTCAATCAAATCATAACCACTGACTGAGCGGACGGAATTATTGAGTAGGTAGCAATCGAGGTCACCGTCTTTATCGTAGTCAAAGAAGGCCGCGTGGGTCGACAGACCTTCATCAGCAAGGCCATAGGCTTCCGCTTGTTCGGTAAACGTGCCATCGCCATTGTTGATGAAAAGTTCATTATGCCGGTTTTCCCCACCGGGTGCTCCCGCCTTCGTCACGAAAAGATCTAGCCAGCCATCTTGATTAATATCGGCCATACTTACCCCCGTAGACCAAACATTGGGGCAGGCGACCCCCGCTTGTTCCGTGACATCTTCAAACTGAAAATTGCCGCGATTTAGATAGAGTTTGTTATCAACTTGGTTTCCGCAGAAATACAGATCCGAAAGTCCATCATTATTGATATCACCAATGCCAACCCCTCCACCATTGTAGAAATTTCGGTAAGTGTAGACGTTAAATTCTTCGGTGTATTGTACATCGTTTTGAAAGTCAATACCCGATTGTGCGGCGGAGATCGTTTGAAAAAGAAGATTGGAAGAATGGGAGTTTTCGCTTGGCTCACAAGCCCAGATCACCAGGAGGCAAGTGAGGACCAAAGCCATAGACCTTGTGCTCATCATCTTGAAGTCCTTGTTGACAGAAGGAAAAAAAGAAAGCAAGTAACCAAAAGCTACTTGCTTTCTAATTTATAGAAACGTAGGAGCTTTTAAACTCCCAGAAAACTCATTTCTAATAGCCGTCGTTTTGAGTAATGTTAGGGTTAACATTGATCTCATCCTGTGGAATAGGGAAAATTTCCTTATCAGCACCAGAAGCAGGCTTGTACCCCCACTCGTCACCATACTTACCGAAGCGGATTAAATCCTGACGACGCCAGGTTTCCGCGAACATTTCGCGACCACGCTCAGCAAGTAGGTTATCTGGATTTAGTTCAGTGTAGCTATCTACTCCAGCCCGAGTACGAATCTCATTGACTAAAGCGAGTGCTTCATCCACATCCTTGCTGAGACGAAGTAGTGCTTCTGCTTTAACCATCATGATATCCGCCAAACGGTATAGAGGGAAGTCATTGTCCAATTCTGGAGTAGCTCCGTCAACGAACTCGTACTTACCAATCCGTACACCGGCCTGACGTAAACAGTTCGGGAAATGCTCGTTAATCTCTGGCGTGAAAACAAGTTCAATACCATCAGGATCAACGGGTGCATCTGGGTTATCTGGATTTGGTTGCTCGTAACCCGCATCCAAAGCAGGGCTTGTGCCATCGAATTGGAACTGTGGTCCAGCTAGGAAGTTACCACGAGTCTTCTGATCTCCAGAGACCCCTTTACGAAGATCGGTATCATCGTAAGAGTTGTAGAACTCAGCTAGTGTACAGTACCCATTCCAAGGCTGCTGCTCTAGATTAAAGGTATTCTGAGAGTTGTAGTGTAAGGTCATCTGCGGAAGGTTAAACCCTTGTAGGTTTACCCGATCGTAAGGGATCTGCCAGATGATCTCAGCACTCATTTCGTTAGCAGCGTTGAAATTGGTGAAGTAGTCTGCTTCCAAGGAGAATAGACCAGAGTTCA
This sequence comes from Bacteroidota bacterium, assembly GCA_038748815.1. Lineage (GTDB taxonomy): Bacteria > Bacteroidota > Bacteroidia > Chitinophagales > Saprospiraceae > JBCDIO01. Next base: position 4,291 of record JBCDIO010000181.1, on the reverse strand, counting down.
TGATCTCATCAGCCGCATCCGCTGCCGCTTGCCACTGCGCAGTACCCGTGTACACTTCTGCGTTCAAGTATACCTTCGCTAGAAGAGACTGAGCGGCGTAGTAATGCATACGACCGTACATACTAGCAACATCTTTCGATAAGTTACCGATGTTACTCGTAACTTCTGAAACAACGAAATTGTATACTTCTTGACGAGAGTTTTTAGCTGGAAATTCAAAATCTGTTGCATCTACGATAGGTACATTTCCATAAATGTCTAATAACTGAGCGTACCACCAAGCCCGTAATACCCGGAGCTCAGAAGTAATGGTAGCTTCTGCTCCATTTTGTTCGTACGTCTCTAAGAGTAAGTTGATAAGGTTAATGGCTGAATAAGAAGTATTCCACACGTTACGCACCACTTCCTCATCTGCCCGGTATTCGTGGCGGTGTGTCCGCAACCAAATACCACCATCGAACCAGTCCCCCCCCCGCTGGGGGATCATGGCTTCATCCGAAGGCACCTCTTGGATAGAGAAAAAGCTATTGTGATTACAGTAGGCGCGCAAGCGAGCGTAAGCTTCTGCGAACCCAGCCTGTAGTTGTTCGTCGGTTTGGAAGAAATTATCCTGACCAATAAAGTCAAATCTTTCTTCCTCTAGATCGGTACAAGATTGGTTGATGGACAAGATCAACAGACCTGCCAGAAGCAACCGACCAATTGGAAGTATTTTTTTCATAATTGAATTTTTATAATAATTATTAGTGGTTAGAGAAATCATCCTACAACTTTCTTAGAATCCTGCATTAATACCAATTACGAAAGTACGTGCAGTAAAGTAAGTAGAACGACGCTCGATACCAGGTGATAGTGCATCTGGCACTAGAAGTGGGCGTCCACCGTTATCGGTGGTACCCGTGTCTTGCCAACGCGCTTCGGGATCGATACCCGTATAGTTGGTAAGAATAAATAGGTTTTGACCACTCACATAAACACGCAATCTATTAAATGATGCGTCTTCAGAAAGGTCGAAATTATACCCGATAGTAGCGTTGTCCAACTTCAAGAAAGTAGCGTCCTCCACATAATAATCAGAAAAACGGGGTGCTTCAGTCAAAGCCGGGTCAAAAAACTCAGTTTTGACACGGTTATAAGATCCAATAGACCCTGCGTTCAATTGCTCGTAGAAAATCCGGTAAGTGTTGATCAAATCGTGACCGAAGGTACCCCGGAAGAATAAGTTAACGGTTAGATTACCAATGTTCACTGTATTATTCCAGCCCAATTCGAAGTCTGGAAGACCATTACCAATTACTACATTATCATCGTTATTATAAATTGGTTCGCCATCATCATTTACATCTCCGTTCTGATTAACTAAGTTGAACGTACCGTCAGGGTTGATTCCTACAAACTGAGGACCCCAAATTTGCCCTACAGGTGCATTCTCCTGAAGAATAATTAATTCCGTTTCATTAAGACCAGGCGCACCTAGGTTAGCTCGTGGAATTTGCCCAGTTGGAGCGAACTGGAAGAATTCGTTGTTTAATGATACGATCTCGTTGTTCAGGAAATAGGTACCGGTAACGTCGAAAGAATAGGTTAGGTTTTCATTCGATACTGGAATTACTCCTAAGGCCAATTCTAGACCGCTAGACTGGAGTTGTCCCAGGTTCACGAAGTTTGTAGGGAAGAAGTTGGTTGTAGCAGGTACATCTACTTCTAAAATCAAGTCTTCAATGTTACGGGTGTAGAAATCCAAAGAACCGGTCAGCTTGTAATCTGCAATTGCGAAATCAATACCGGCATTGAACTCTCGCTTCACCTCCCACTGTAAATCAAGGTTGGCATTCGAAATTGGTCCATAACCGGCAACTAGGCCACCATCCACTGGGTAGTTATTTCCAGAAGCTGCAAAACGTACGATAGAACGGTAAGATTCTCCAATGTTGTTACCAGTTACCCCGTAACCAACACGCAGTTTCAACAGATCAACACTGCTAATTGCCGCTAGTTTAGCGATATCCAATCCAGCAGAAACTGCTGGGAACAGACCCCACTTGTTATTTAAACCAAAACGAGAAGAACCTTCCCGACGCAAGCTACCTTGTAAGTAGTAGGTATCATCGTAGTTTAGGTTCACCCGCCCAAAGAAAGCAATAATTTTATCGGTGTTTTTGTAAGAAGAAACATCTGCTTCTCCCTGTTGGAAATCTTCCGATGATTCCAAGTCGTCGAAGGTAAGTCCATCGGTTAAGAATTCACCTGCTTCAATGAAAGTACCTTCATTTTCGAAGTCCTGGTAAGAGTACCCAGCCAAAAGACCGAAGTCAAGATCACCGAAACTACGATTGTAATTAGCAGTAGCTTCAAACAACTGATTGGAGAAGTCATTGGTAATACGACGAGCTAAACCACCCCGGTCAGAACCACGGAAACGGCTGAAACGGCTATAGTACTCACCCAACAACTCGTTGGTAGACTGCTGCGCGTAAAAAGCACTCACATCCAATCCTTCAACAATTTCCAAAGAAGCCCGGAAGTCAGCGTTCAAACGCTTGAATTCTCCTTCGTTGATGTTCTGCTCGATAATCGATACAGGATTGAAGTAGTCAAAGTTTGCTAATTGGAAGTACCCATCGAACTCTTCTTGACTTTCGTCTAGGATAGGAGCCGTTGGGTTGTAATAAGTAGCGTACCGGAACGCTTCATTGAAAGAGAAGTCAGAGTTCTGACGAGAACCAGCCAGATTCATAGTCAACGTCAAACGATCATCCAATGCTTTCTGTGTAATGTTCATCCGACCGTTCAAACGATCGAAGCCAGAGTTACGCAGGATACCTTGGCCATCCCGGAAGTTCACAGAAAAGCGGTAGGTAGTATTAGACGAGCCACCAGAAAGTGCTACGTTGTGTACGTGAGAGATACCGGTTTGGGTAATTTCTTCGAACCAGTCCGTAGAAGAACCTAAGTCCGTACCACCTACTTCGGTGTACTCTGATGAAGACATTACAGGAATTCGGTTCAAAACTTGATCGATAGAAACAAAACCGTTGTATTCTACTTTCGCCAATCCACCTCCTGCATCACCTTTCTTAGTGGTAATTAGGATTACCCCGGAAGAACCCCGAGTACCGTAGATCGCAGCCGCAGAACCATCCTTCAATACATCGATAGAAGCGATGTCATTGGGATCGATGTTTGCAAGGTCAAAACCAGGTACACCATCTACAACGACTAGTGGCTCCAAGTTTGCTCCAAAAGTAGACAAACCACGAAGACGTACGGTGAAACCGCCGTTCGGGTCACTACCCGGACGAGCGATCGAAAGACCAGCTACTTTACCTTGTAATAATTGAGTTGGAGAAGTAACGTTTCCTTGGTTGAAGTCCTCAGCCTTCACACTTACCACAGAACTTGTCACCTCTTTCCGGGTCTGGGTTCCGTAACCTACTACAACGACTTCGTCGAGTAGAGAACCGGCAGAAAGAATGATATCGATGACATCGGATGCTCCGATCTCAACGACTTGAGAAGCGTAACCAGTGTAGGAGTACTCAAGCTGAGTGTAACCTTCTGGCACGGTAACGGTATACTTACCGTCCAAGTCAGAGACAGTACCTGTCCCAGCACCAACAACCAATACGTTGGCACCAAACAGTGCTTCACCTGTCTCCGCATCAGTCAACGTACCCGAGATGGATCGCTGGCCGAATGCCAAGCCACTCCATGCTACTGCCAGTAGCACAAAAGCGAGCTTGATAAAAGCGTCGAATTTAAGTTTCATACATTACCAAGGTTTAATTAAATAAGAAAGTTATGGAGGGGAGATCCTCCCTTGTTCTTACGTCGGGAAATTTAACTAGTGATCGTTGAGGTTTTTCGAGGATGTGTTACGCGTATGTTAATTGTAAGTATACGACGTTTTTGTCTGTTTAACACTAACTAGTTCGTAAAACTCCTAAATATGTCTGAAAAAACCAAAAAACACCAAACTTATTTCCAGCCTGCAGGGCCTCGCAAAATTAAATATTGCTGGGGAAATTAGAGTTATGGCAAGCCTCTAACAAATAGCACATTACGTAAATTTTACACTTTCTCTACACTACCGCTATCCGCAGGAGTACTCCCCCCGTAAAGCCTCTGCCGGATCAATTTTCTGGCAAAATTCGGGCCAGGTTCAGCCATTGAGTAAATATTTTCTAACTTAATGGCAGACTCATAGCGGCATTTAAGCCCGTTGATTTCCACTCAGCGGTGCAACGCGTATTTTGATCTGGAATCCTTATTGGTAAGACGTAAAAAATGG
>JBCDIO010000180.1:0-6783 GCA_038748815.1 Bacteroidota bacterium | reverse complement strand
GAGAACGCTAAGAGACAGTAGGACTCCTAAAAGCCTTCGCGAACTCTGCAAATAAACTCCGCGGACTTTGCGTGAACCCAAACACGGAAGCCTTTCGCGCAAAGGACCTAAAGGCAGGCACAAAGCTAGGCGCAGAGATTATAATGTAATAAGAGAAAGACCTCCACGAACTTTGCGTATCCCTTTGCAAACTCTGCGTGAAAAAAGCCCTCAGATTCATGTTTTCTCGCAAACAACGCTAAGGGATCTCATTTACGGTATATTTTAAATCATTGAAGTTTAGGAAGTACATACCGTACCCCAATTTTCGCAAAGAAATTGCGAGACAATCCCGGGTAGTAATACCGCGGTGCATTCCCCCCAAAAGAGGGTGCATTGATCAGAATCATAGAAGCATATTGCTCGTCGAATACGTTTTGCACCCCGAGCCCCAGAGAAAAGGAAAAAGCATTCCAGGTTAGCTCATAGCCCAACTGGAGATTAAGCGTTTGATAGGCATCGGATTGTAAGGTATTATCGTCGCGCATAGAGAAACTCGATACAAACTGATAATCCGCTTGGACCTTGAAATTTTTCAGGAATACCCAGGTTAAACCAGCACTCAACTGATGTGGTGGCACTCCGGTCAGCGGATTCCCGCCAAAGTCTTCTCCGTCATCTACAAATTCTACAAAACGATACCGTGCCCAATGATAATTGAGATATGGATGAAAATGGGACTTCATTGCTTTTACAAAATGGAAATAATTCAACCCAACTTCCAGACCCAGGTGCTGGGTCCGACCAGCATTAATTCCAACAAACTGATCGGGGGTAATCCGTTCGGCCACCAAGAGATCTTGCACCCACATATGATATAGCACGACATCGTAGGCAAAGTCTTTTAGGGCAGCATTTCTACGCGCTGTTTTACCTCTGGCCCCAAGTTCTAGATTCCAGCCGCGCTCCGGCCGAATATTGGGATTGATCGCCCCATCGGGCGTAAGGGTTTCCTCTAGACTAGGGACCGACGAACCATGGGAAGCTCTCAAATAGGCGACATGGTTCTGATACTCATACCTTAGGCTAAGATTAGGGGAAACAATCACTTGGTATCGATAATTCCCCGAAAAGTCGATACTATCAAATTGGAACTGATCTACGTATTCGTAATGGGTTTGGTTGACGTTTACTCCACCGTGTAGGTTCAGGCGATAAGCCAAGGGGATTCGCCCTTCTGCAAAGATTTGGTAATAGCTGCGGCGTTCTCGATTATCACTCAGATTTAGGCCGATCCCCTCCGATAAGGTCTCATAAGTCTGCCATTGGTATTGTTCTTGAAACAATTCGGCTCCTAAAGCAAAGTAGGGGAAAGGATCATGTCCAGCAGACTCAAAAGTGAAGGCGGTACGTAGACCAATGATTTGCCGATGCTCATCGAGGGTATTAAAGGGTCGGCGTTCCAACCCATCCTGCAAGCGCATAAAAGTACTGAGTTGGTAATACCAATTACCACTATTCACTTCGGCCAGAAATTGCCGGTGGCCAATGCCCAGCCAGAATTGGTCACTCGATTCAAAGCCCTCTACCCCTTGCCAGTTGGCCGCTGCCAATTGAGGGTTATTCCGAAAGTCTTCTTCATTTAGGGAACTTGGAATAAAGGCGGTTCCTTGGCTCCAAAATCCATTAATGGTCGTTTCTCCATTTGTGCCAAGGCCAAATTTGGCCAGAAAAGACAGTCCTAAGCGGTCCACTTCGTTATTATTCCGGTATCCATCCGAATGGGTGCGAAAAACATTAAGGCGTAAACCATTCTTCCAATCCCCGTCGACTAGTTGCGCATTGACTACTTGTCGATTCAATCCAAAGGAACCAAAAACGGAACGGACTTCCACCGCAGAAGGAGATTGAAGGTCAAAATACGATTGTAATTGGACCATCCCTCCTAAACCCGCGCCATACCGACTGGGGCTCGGCCCACGCCAGACGTTAGCATTGAATAACATGCTAAGATCTATATCCTCAATGGCGGACTCCCCCACTCCATTGGTCAAGGGGATTTCTCCAAAGTATAAGCGCACGCGATTGGTACTAAAAGGCGTTCGACTCCCAATACCTCGAATGGTCAGGCGATTGGTATTTAGGGCGGCACTTTGCATGAAAACCCCAGGCACCCGGTTAAGTGCTTGATTGAGCAGGGTTTCATCATCTCGCAAGATTTGATTCTTCCCTAACCACTGTAAACTCCCGGGGGTTCGCATATGGTTGGGTAGGCGATATTCAATAATTTCCGGTGGGCCAATAATGATATTTAGTGGCTCCAATTCTATCCGCACGAATTGGTTATCCCTTTTGGAAATCTCGATCCGCTGGGTCTGAAAACCAATAAAGGAAACTTCAATTTGTAATGGGGTATCATGATCGGTGACCAACTCGAAATTACCATCCAAGTCGGAGACGGTTCCTTCCTGCGTTCCAACAATCAGGATGGTAGCATAGGGCAACGGTTCCTCGGCCTCCTTATCGATCACCTTCCCCTGGATTTGATACTTATACTCCTGTCCCTGCAAACGAGGGGTACTCAACAATAATAGTAGTAAAATGCCCCAGTACTTCATATCGATTATTTTGCGGCCCGCCAGACGATTTGTTCCCCCTTGGCACGATATCCATCACCATCTTCCAGGGATGAACCATTCTGGGTCCAAGATAAGCCCGGTTCTTTTGGATAGAAGATGATCTCATAAGCCGGATTGGTTTGTGAGATGGTATAAATAATTTCTTGCTCGGTCTCTTGGTAGTCTAAACTAAGCACATTCTCACCGATCTTCACCTGACTGATCTTCGCTTCCGGCCAAGAGGTAGGAAAACGCGGGGCCAGATGAATCACTTGATTCCCTTGGGGTTGAATACCAAAAAACTGGGTCACAATCGGAACTGCGTAGGCGTAAATATTCCAAGCTTGGGTCATCATACCAAAGTCCGGAGATACTTCGTAAATAGAACCCGGTAAAGCATAACCAAAGGACTCGGTCATACGTTGCAGGTATTCCAGGGCTTTATCCGGGTTGCCGTAGTTATTCTCAGCAATGGCTTGTACGCCAGTAGGTAAGGTCATGACCGCACCCGTGTAGGAGAAGATCTTCTTATCCTCGGCAAAGGACCCACGGTCTTTTCCAGCAGTCTCGTCTCGGTCAATACCCGTTACAAACATACCAAATGGGTTCACAAATTGGCTCCCTGTTTCCAAGGCTATTTTCGCTTTATCAGGATCGGCCACACCTACTTCCATTGGGGTATTTACGACCCAGTTGTGGTGGGCCACAAACCCACGGGGCTCCTTCGCAGGCATTCCTTGGACGATTTTCAGCGTTTTCTCCAATTCTTCCACGGCCCAGGGTTTGTTCAGAGTATCCGCCCGTACGATTGCATCTTCAATCAGGTGCCCCGCTTTGTCCGGTGTGCAGATAAAATCCGCATAAGAAGCAAAATCTTCTACCCAAAAGTCTCCGTTGATCTTTTGCGACAATTGGTCGGCTAGGTTTTGGAACTTTTTGGCCTCCTCTGGTTTTTCTAAAATGGCAGCCATTTTAGCCGTACAATCGAAGGCTTGCCAAGTATAGGAAGCCACGTCGATCATCTCGGTATCCAGGCCATGAATCTCCATCATTCCGAAGCCATCGGCGACCAGATTACCATCCGGATCATGGGTTTCCAGCATCCAATCCAGGCCTTGCGTTACCATCGGATACATTTCTTCTAAGAATGCCCGATCCTCCGTCCACTTATAGATTTCGAATACGACTTTGGCCAGTTGGGGAGTTTCATTCAGGTTCCCGGGATTAAAAACGGCACCATTACTGGAGACTTCATGCACCACCCGGCCATTTCCATTCGTTTCTTTGGAGAACTTTGCGATCAGACGGAGAGTTTCTTTAGCCAAATCAAAACGACCGGTAGCAACTACCCCTTGTAGGCTGTACTCATTATCACAACCGAACCACCAAGGGTAATCCGGAATACCCGCTGACAGACCGCGACCAATACCCGGCACTTCTGTAATCAACCAATCCGTATTATATTTTACCCAGCGAAAAGCCGTCTCCAGTTGCTCATCCGGTACTTCGATTGTTGCTTGCTGGCCAATCCGTTGGTAACGTTCCTCTTTCTCTTTCCATAACTCGGTCGCCGAAGCTAATACAGCATCCATTTCGGATACTGCCTTTTCCATTGATTCATCCGAGCCCGAAATGACAAAGGGTAAACTCCGTTTGCCCTGAGCGGGAACTTGCACCCGGTAGCTACTCTGGCGAGCGCAGCCTTTTCCAACGGGTGCGTACTGGCAGTTTTCCATGCTACTTTGGTGATCTTGGGCGGGCTCCCCGGCGGTCCAACTGACAAACCAATCGTTGTTCAGATCTTTCGCTACCCAGTGCTGGTGATCTTCTTGCCAGAATGCGGTGTCGGCAGCATCCACCATATTGGTGCGTTCACCCAACCAAACGGGACGGAGATCCACAAAGGCATTAAAGGCTATTTGAATATCCCGCGCTTCGGGTCGATTATTCAGCAGTTCTAATTCTACCACTATCGCCCGTTTGCCATCTGGAACATACTGCCGTCGCTCCACCTGCAAACCCCATTCTGGCAAAAAGTAAACGTGCTTATTGGCGAGCGGATAATTAAGGAAGGTGTCCGCTTGGTTGAGGCAGATTTGGTTTTTTCCTTCGGTCAATTGAATCAGAAAACCATCCATTAATTTAATGGGATGAGCCCAAACACCCCCCATTTCACCGGTCACATGCCAGCCTAAATCGGGGAAGGTTCCATCTTGGTGTCCGACCATATAAGCTTGGTCACCTGCACATACATACGGGGATGCTAAATACTTTTGGTTACCACCGATTTCTTCTAGATCATCAAGGTTAATAATCGGTTCGGAGGGGGCCGCTCCGGAGGAGGATTTTTCGGAAGCGCAAGCTATGGCAAAGAGGCATCCTAAACTCCAGATTAGATGTTTCCACTGCATATCTATAAGGTGTTTTTTTGCGAATTCATAAAGGGCATTCAGCTAGGGATCCAAGTATTAGCTTCGATACTGGTTCGCCCGGATATTCTGGGCGGCTTTTTCGGCCGTCTCCTGGATTCTTTTGGTCCGGGTTGCTGGTCGCTTGGCATTGAATATCCATTCCAGAATACCGCGACGAACGGACCAAGGAAAGGCAGCAAAATAATCAGCCGCTCCGGGAAACCGGGAAAAAGCTTCTTGCAAATCATTCGGAATTACTCCGTTTTCCACCTCATCTAAGGCATTCCAGGTACCAAGGCGTTTAGCCTCTGAAATCATTTCAATGCCGGCGGCCTGTAAGCGCCCTTCTTCTTCCAAGCGAGCAATCTTTTCTTTATTAACACGACTCCAATTACTCCTGGGCTTCCGTTGGGAAAAGTATTGATAGTAGCTTTCTTCATCCCGCTTATTGGGTTTACTATCGATCCAACCAAAGCACAAAGCTTCATCCACCGCATCGTCGTAATAGACGGAAGGAGTATCGCTTTTCTTATGAAAAATGATCAGCCATACACTGGCGACCCGGGTATGATTTTCCTGTAACCACTCGCGCCAGGCTATTAAATCCTTGGCATAAAAGGTAGGTACACCATCCGATCGTTGACATTCCATACGCTGTAATAGATTCATCCACTATAAAAACAGATGGAAGGTAAAAAACTCCGCGCTATCCCGGGAATTTGTAAAAAAAGAGTACACCAGGGTAACCTTTGAGACTTTCCGTTATATGGAGCAAAAACAAGTGAATATGAATCAGATCAAACGGATAATCCCCCTTCTAGCACTTACTTTTCTTTTGTCCAAGCCGGTGGAGGCCCAAGTACAGGTAGCCATCGGGTTCGGCCTCGATATTTCTCCACAGGTCAGCTATACAGAATCGGTTGGGCGACTGCGGACTAGTCCCGCAAACTTCTACGCAGCCCACGCTGAATTAGTAATCAATGATAAGATTATTCTGCAAGGAAAGCTCAATCCACTCCAACGTAGTTCTCTAAGCGAAGATTTTATGGAGGAGGTGCGAGGAGGCTTTTTCGTAGTGGGTGGAGCTGGCTACATTATCAACGGTAGCGAAGACTCCCGGATAGAGGTACCCGTCATGGCCCACGTAGGAGGTGCCTTTTTGAGCCTGACCAATTCTGTTGTGGATGGCTGTGTACAGGTGGGAGCCGGTATAAGTCCACGGGTACGCATTATCAAAGGACTCTTCGCCGTCACGGATTTACGCTACCAATACGGAATTTCTGTTGCTGCTCGGGCGGGTACCATTAGTCAACTGACCTACGGTTTGGGCTTGCAGTACCGGTTTTAGGAGCTAGGTTCGCTGTATTTAAAGTGCTCTTTTTCTGGAGCCTACAGCGGTCTATCGGACCGTAAACGCTGAACCTAGCAAATTGAAGAACCTCTCGTCAACCCTTTTACAAGTGCCAAGTGTGTTGAGTATATGCCCACAACAAGGTGATTTATACCCAAAGCGAAGTGGTTTGGGAAAGTTAGCACGAAGTACATGCGCTTATCCACAAGGCGTGAATGAATGTTTTTGCAGAACGAATCACTTCGCTTTGGGCATTTTACTCAATAACGACTGGCAAAGAAATCTCTAAATCAAGGACTCCCTCAGCGTTGGTCATGTCACCCTCACGTACGGCTTCCGCAAACTTACTCGGTAGATGTAATAGGGTGATGGTGATCGTTCCATTGCCCGTAGCTCCGGTTGAGAGCGTGCTTTCGATGCCGAT
>JBCDIO010000179.1:0-6789 GCA_038748815.1 Bacteroidota bacterium | reverse complement strand
TCCTTGCCGAATTTGTTTTACAACCTCATTGTACCGTGCTGAATGCAGAATCGCCTCATCTAACTGAGGGCTATTTTTTAAAAGCCGATGCAGCTCTTGGATAGCCAAGTCCAAATTATCCTTGCCAATCAAGTCTCCAATGCGTTCACCATATTCTTCTACCGTCATAATTATCGGGCTTAAAGTAAGGCCTTACCCCATTCGGGATAAGGCCTTTTATTTTTCGGATTTGTTTTCCTTGGTTAGGAGTAACGAATGCCTACTTTCTTGTAAATGAAGTGCAGCAGCCACGCAGGTCCAATCATTAAGAATTGAACATCTTCCAAGAAGGATGGCTTTGCTCCTTCGATTTTGTGACCAATGAACTGCCCTACCCAGGCGGCCGCAAAAATCCCAAGGGAAACCAGAGCCATGGTTCCATTCTGGAAGGCTAATGATTCATAAATTGCGTAGTTGCCAAAGAGAATCAGCCCCATAATCAGAATGAATCCTAAAAACATTGGGATCGATAAGCGTAGATAGTAAATTAAACCACCGAGAATGAAGACGGCGGCCCAGTTGAAGAAAACAGTTTTTTCTACGGGAAAAGGGATGGCCATAAGTAGGCCCATCAAACTAAATACGATGAGTGGAACGCATACCCAATGAATGAGTTTATTGGTTGCATTCTGATGGCTTTCGCCGTACTGATCTAAAAGCTGGTCAATTTTCGCCATAGTACTTCAGATTAAAGGAAATAATTGGATATTTGCTAAAAATACCAAATAATCAGCACACCATATGATCAAGTATAAAACTTTGTTTTCAGCTTAGATCTTTGTACATCTTAAAATGGGGTATCCCAACTTCTTCAAAGCGGTTTCCATCTATCGAGTAGGCTAATTTTTGATAGAAGGGTACGGCCGTTTCGCGGGCATTTAATACTAGTTTTTGCGCACCATAATTGGCAGCTACCCGTTCTGACGCCGCGACTAGAAATTGCCCGATTCCTCTCCGCTGATACCTCTCATCAACCGCAACTTGCCGCATTTTTAGATTATCCCCTTTCCAAACCAAAACCAAACAGGCCATTAGCTCCCATTGACGATTGTAGCAGGCTAGATGAATGCTCTCAAACTCCAGGGCAAGGTCCTCCGCGGTAAAGGATAAGCCCAGGGGTTTACGAAGAATCTCGTCTCTCAAACGAACAGTTTCATCGTATGCAGGACTGGCAAAAGGGACTTCTAAGGTAAACATAGGTCTTGATTAATGATCAAGGGGAAAGACTTGTACCGCTTGTTGCATGGAAACCTGAAAGGCGTTCTGGTCCAGCGAAAAGTCGGGAGCTTCTTCCGAAAAATACTGAATTAAGTGTTCGGTCGGCATATTTCCGGTAAGGTCATCCTTCGCCATCGGACAGCCACCGTATCCTTTGATCGCTCCATCAAAACGGCGACAGCCATTTTCGTAGGCAGCCACCACTTTCTCTCGCCAATTATGTGGCTCGGTATGTAAATGCGCCCCGATTTCGATCTGCGGATAGGCCGGGAGTAGGTTGCTAAATAGATACGAAATGCTATCTGGGCTGGCAACCCCGATGGTATCACTCAATTGCAGGATTCCAATCCCCATTTGAGCTAGGCGTTCGGTCCACTTTGCCACAATGTCGGCATTCCATTCATCCCCATAAGGATTACCAAAACCCATCGAGATGTAGACTACTAGTTTTTTATTGGCTTGGGTGGCAATTTCTTGAATCTGTTTTACCCGTTCGATGGACTCTTCGATGGTTGCATTGGTATTTCGTAGCTGAAAGGTTTCAGAAATAGAAAAGGGGTATCCCAAATACTGGATTTCTTCGAACTGGGACGCATCGACGGCTCCTCTTCGGTTGGCAACGATGGCGAGTAACTTCGTTTGCGTGGAACTTAAGTCTAAACGGGACAATACGTCGGCAGTATCGCGCATTTGGGGGATCGCCTTAGGTGAAACGAAACTCCCAAAATCAATGGTATCAAAGCCGACTTGTAGAAGTTGGTTGATGTAATCGGCTTTCATTTGGGTTTCGATGAACGGCTTGATCCCTTGCATCGCATCCCGGGGGCATTCGATAATTTTGATCATTCCTTGGAGCTTGGTTAGGTTGTAGTGGGCTTAGAAGATTTTAGAGCTTGCTTAAGATTTTTTTGCAACGTATGCTCGGCGTTGTTCAAAAGTACCACCTCTACCCTCTTTAAACAAATATGGAACGTTTTTGCAGAAGGATAAGGAGGAAAATCACAAATAGAGGGAGGAGTCATTTCCTATGGCTTTTTTTAGAAACAATTCAAGTGGCATCTGCGTTTAACTCCCAATTAGATGACGGCAAAAAGATGGTAAATACCGTTCGAATCAACTACCTTTGCCGCCGCCTGTAGACTCTATGCGAGGAGTACCTTGAAGGCCTAAATTTTATTTTAAAAGATTAAGGTATGCGTAAGAACTTTTGGATGTTCGCTGGTTTCTTGTTGTTTGTGTTCGGGTTCCTATCGTTAGTCTTGAGCATGATCGGTGTACAGTTTGCGTTCCTGACCTGGATGGATCAGCCCGGGCGTTTGTTCGGCTTTGTCCTACGGCTGGTATTTATTATCAGTGGGGTCTTAACCGTTATTATGGCCAGCACCGACTGGGATCGAGAAATGTCGGAAAGTGCTGCCGAATAAAAAAAGAGGCTCCGTATTACCCGAGCCTCAATAGTATCATTCTTTAAGCCCGTTCTTCCCAGATTCGTAATAGATGAATCAAGGTATCTACGGACTTTTGCATGTCTTGCACCGTTACCCATTCTTGTTTAGAATGGAAAGCGTGTTCTCCCGCAAAGATATTGGGACAAGGTAAGCCCATGAACGATAGGCGGGAGCCATCGGTACCTCCGCGGATACTAGACTTCTTAAGGGAAAGTCCCGCCCGTTTTATCGCTTCTTCCGCATTTGCTACCACTTGTGGATACTGATCTAATACCTTTTTCATATTGCGGTACTGCTCAAAGATATCCACCTCAATGGTCGCTTTCGGATAGTCAGCTCCGACTTCTTCGGCAAATTTGCGCAGCAAATTTCCTTTAGCGGCTAAGCCTTTCTCGTCAAAATCCCGCAGAATAAACCGAATGGTAGCTTTCTCGCTATTGGATTCGACGCTGACCGGATGGATAAACCCTTCGCGCCCTTCCGTATGCTCGGGAGCTAACTCGTCGGGTAGTTTTGCCAGAATGGCAGCGGCGATTTTAACCGCGTTGACCAATTTACCTTTCGCAAAGCCCGTATGAGCACTTACGCCGTGTACCGTGATCGTAGCGCCATCCGCCGAAAAGGTTTCATCTTCCATGGAACCTCGCTTTTCTCCATCTACGGTATAGCCGAAGTCAGCCGCTAACTTTTGCATGTCCACGTGATCTACCCCCCGGCCGATCTCTTCGTCTGGGGTAAATAGAATACGTAACGGACCGTGCTTTACCTCTGGATTTTGTAAGAAATAATGGACGGTATCCATAATCTCCGCTACACCGGCTTTATTATCGGCTCCTAGTAAGGTGGTACCACTAGCCGTAATGACATCGCTTCCCATTTGTTCTGCCAAATCAGGGTGTTCACTCATACGAATGACAATCGATGGGTCATCGGGAAGCACTAGATCTCGGCCATCGTAATTTTCGTGAATCATAGGCTTCACGTCTTTCCCACTTGAGTCCGGTGAAGTATCCATATGTGAACAAAGACAGATGGTCGGCACATTCTCTTTATCTGAGTTACCGGGTAAGGTTGCATAGACATAGCCAAGATCATCCAGGTGGGCATCGGTAATACCCATCGCTTGCAGCTCTTCTACAAGTACCTTTCCCAAGTTTTTTTGCTTTTCGGTAGAGGGCACCGTTTTAGAAAAGGGATCCGATTGGGTATCAATCGTGACATATTTTAAGAAACGTTTAACAACTGTATAGTCGTAAGAGTGTGACATAATCTAGTTTTAGTCGTCTATGGTTTTAAAGAAAAGTAAAAGGCGGGCTCAAATTTGAAAATTCCTAATTTTTTTGAGAATCTTTGCCCCGCGAACATGAAACGATCTCAACCGTTCGTAACAAAGAAAGAAAAAATTTTACGTCTAGAGTCAGCGCTTTGAAGATTGAGTTCGTTACCTAACCGTAATTTCATTGTCAAAGCAACTTTCTAGCAATTCTTTTTGACAATATTCCATAGTACTTTGTAATCTAAGTTAATGAAGATTTTGACCGAGGCGATTTTTATTCAGATCAAGGCACGCAAGCCCGTAGCCAGAGCTACGAAGGCGAGTACGTAACGACGAAATGAGCAAAAAGAACCCGTCGAAGTGTTTAGAGATTCAGGTTACAAAGTATTGAACCCAAGCCAATAAAGTCCGACAGGATTTGTTGCTACTATTTTAATCAAAACTTATTCCAACATGAAAAAATTCCAATTTCTGCTGTTTGCATTGACTGCGGTTGCTATCACTTTTATCGCCACAGGTTGTGGTGAAGATGAGGAGATCATCGTAGTAAACGATCCCCCATCATTGGCTTTCGTTGCTGATGATGCAAATGGCTTGAACGCTCCTTATCCAACGGCTGATTTTGAAGTTCAGAAAGATGAGTCTTTCATTTACGTTGCGATCGAAGGTGTTCAAGGAACGGGTGCACTACAGTCACTTACGGTAACAGAAGATGGAGTTAACGTGGATGCAGCTAATCTAAGCTTCTACGATCTTCGTGCGGCTGCTGATGTTGCTGCTAACAACCCCCTTCTAATCACTGGAGACAACGCAACTGGTTTCACCTGGGAAATCGGTATTGCCCTCGACGGAACGATTGGTACACGTACCTTTGCGTTCGAACTGGTAGACGAAAACGGTGAAGTTGCTACTGTTTCTATCGCTTTCTCTACGTTCTTAGCCGAAGTAAGTACTACTTTGGAAGGAATCCTATTGAATCAAGCTGGTCCTGCTGGTCAGGGTGGTTTAGATTTAGATACTGGTGAAGATACTGGTACAGTAGGTACAGATCCAACCTCTGCGGATGGAGAAATCAAAGACGAAGGTATCAACAACCTTGATCCTTCTGTAAACTGGAAGCAGCAGATCTCTGCAATGAACGATGCGGTAATCCGTATTCCAGGTGCTGATTTCCCAGAAGACTTCAAATTTGCCGATGTAACTAAGGTAGACGAGATCATTTCTTTCTACGACGGTGGTGATGCTCTACCGAACACCGATGGTACTGGTGAGTTGGTTTCTGATCCAGTTGCAGTAGGTGATATCTTCTTCGTAAACCGTGGAGATAAGTACTACTTATTAGAGGTAACTGGGGTAAATATTGACCCTGTAGGAAACACGGACGAAATTGTATTTGACGTGAAGTTCTAAGAACCGCTCGCTAACGATAAAAGGGCGGCTCTTCCGATATAGATTCGAGAAATAGAATCTGTATCGGAAAGAGCCGCCCTTCGTTTTTTAGGCCAACTTTTTCCGAACCAACCCCCTGAGGTCTAAACCACCAAAGGTCCCCGAACTCATAAATAACCAATGGTGCTCTGCCCAATCCTCTTGATCTAACCACTCCTGCAAAGCTTTGGGATCATCGAAGACCAACAAATCTTTTCGCTGAAAAGCTTCTTTTACCTCCTTCTTATCCAACGGATCAAGCCGTTTCATAGCAATGGTATGAGGGCTGTAAAAGACCACGCCTCGATCTACCGCATCCAGACTGCCCCGATATTCTGGCAAGAAAGCCTTATTGAGAGAACTGTACGTATGTAATTCTAGTACCGCCGTAATAGGTTTGCTGCTATGCTTCGCTTTGAAAGCGGCCGAGGTTGCTTTAGCTTTAGAGGGGGCATGCGCAAAATCCAGATATACCTCACTTCCTTTTCCAGCGCCTAGTTTCTGTAAGCGCTTAGCCGCGCCGGTAAAGCTTGGAATCTGTTTCAGAAAAACGTCATCGGAGATGCCTAACTGCTTTAATACCAGATATGCCGCTTGTAAGTTTTCGAGGTTGTGTTTCCCAAATATTGGAATTGAAACCATCTGGTCTCCCAGATGAATGATCGTCTCTTCCCCGCGCTGCTCGTAATCAAAGGCGGAATATGGCACAGATTTTGAACTAGAATCAAGTGCCGGAATGATCTTCGGTATGTGCTCATCCCCTTGGTAATAATACAGGGTACTTTTAGATGGCATACTTGCCAAAAAAGCCTGAAATTGCTCGCAGTAGTTCTGAAAGGTCGGAAAGACGTTCATGTGATCCCAAGCGATGCCTGTCAGAATAGCGATATGCGGCTCGTAGTGCAGAATCTTCGGACGTCGGTCCAACGGCGAAGAAAGGTACTCATCTCCCTCAATAACGATAAGCGGAGCATCCGATAAACGGACCATCGTCTCAAATCCGTCAATTTGGGCTCCAACCAGATAGTCAAAGTTCGTGTTACTTTTCTGTAGCACATGCATTATAATAGAAGTTGTGGACGTTTTTCCGTGGCTTCCAGCAATGACGACCCGGGTTTTATCTCTGGCGTGTTGGGCTAAAAAAGAAGGGTACGAATGAATCGGAATACCGAGTTCCTGTGCCTTCTTTAACTCAGGATTATCGATGCGAGCGTGCATACCAACAATGACCGCTTCGATTGATTGGTCAATAATTGATGGATTCCAACCATTTTGTTTTGGTAATAATCCATACTTTTGCAGCCGATCGCGGGCGGGATTGTAAATTTCATCGTCCGATCCGCTTACGTGGTGACCATTGTGGTGGAGCGCCAGTGCCAG
>JBCDIO010000178.1:0-6795 GCA_038748815.1 Bacteroidota bacterium | reverse complement strand
CCAGGGGAGCCGCGGGCGACACCCTTCGCTAGCCAGACGGCGTACGTCTAGGTTCGGAGACCTACTCCAAGCGATCATTTGTTGCAGGACGGCCTCTGGATATTTCATAAGAAAAGGTCGGATCGCAAATTCGGCACTAGCAAAGGGCGTCAAATACTCCAGGGCGGACAAGGAGGTCTCTAAATCGTCCATACCATAGCACTCGACAAAATCGGGAAAGAACATTAATTCTAGTTCTTGTCCTTCCCAAACTACTTTTTTGAAAACGGCTAATTGCTGTGGATAGGGCTCCGGAATGGCCCGATGTAAACAGTGGCTAAAGTGCCGCATCCGATCTCTGAGTTCGCGTTTTGCCCAAGTAGCGTCAAAGACGGAGGCCGTGAACGCTTTTTGGTCAAAGGGAGGGTACGCAGCTTGCAATCCCGTCGCTAAACGTTGGACGAAGGCTTCGCTGTAGCGGTCTTTGAGTAATTCTGGCATGGACTAAAAATGGGTTTGGTTGATCCAAGAATACAGCTCCTGTAAAGGGCCGATTGTATAGTGTTGCTCTTCTAAGGTACTCGCCCAGCGAATACCCTGGATGCTATTGGTCAGCCAGAGGTGATCGGCTTCCATCCACATAGATTCCGTTGGGGTTTCAATCTTTAAAGGCCAGCCCAATGCTTGCATCGATTCGATCACCACGGCACGGGTGGTCCCGGCTAGGCAACCGGCTTCCACGGGTGGTGTATACCAGCAGCCCCGCCAAAAACAGAACAAATTGGAGCTACTTGCCTCCACGATAGCCCCTTGGTGATTGGCTAAAAGAACCTCCTCGTAGGGAGACTTCGCTCGAAATTGACTAGCTAAAACGTAGGGTAAAGCACTCAGCGTCTTGTGTTGGCATAAAGGATAGCTGGGCGTAGCTTGGTCAAAAAACCGACCCAAATGTAGGCCAGCATCCGGTAGTAACCAAGCATCATGATCCAGTGGGGTCCACTGTACTAGGTAATGGGCATCGTGCCCTGGAGGCGTATATTTTCCCTGACCTTTCCGAAAAACAGTAATTCGGATGCGGGCGTTTTGGGCGTGGTGGGCCAGTTCGGTCAAGATATCTCGCTCGATATATTCCGTAAACGAGTCTGGTAACTGAAGATCCAGAAAGGCGCATCCTCGGTCGAGTCGCTCTCGGTGCCATTTCCAAAAGGGAACCTTACCCCCGAAGACGCGAATCGTTTCGAAGACGCCATCGCCAAAGAGGAGTCCGCGGTTCACCAATGGGAAACCGGCAGGCTGGGACGTTTCTATCCACTGTCCATCAAAATAGGTGCTCGGCCAATGCGTCATGGAAGAAATCGCACTTAAGGAAGCAGGAATTTCTGCAAAAATAACATGACCACCTTAGTGAAGTAATCCTGATTGAATTTCTTTTTAAAGCCGTGCCCTTCGTCTTTTGCTAAAAGATACCAGGCTTCACCGCCATTGTCACGGATAGCTTGCACCATTTGCTCGGCTTCTCCCACTGGAACCCGCGGATCGTTTAATC
Organism: Bacteroidota bacterium; assembly: GCA_038748815.1. Lineage (GTDB taxonomy): Bacteria > Bacteroidota > Bacteroidia > Chitinophagales > Saprospiraceae > JBCDIO01. The sequence continues at coordinate 5,270 of JBCDIO010000178.1, read as the reverse complement.
CCTGCACAATTAGCATGGGACGCTGAATCTTATGGGCGTTGGTCAGTGGTGAGATTTGCGATAGATGTTGGCGCATGGCCGGATCTCGCTCGTCTCCGTATTCTACCCGGCGGAGGTCTCTCCGGTAGGACTTGGTATTTTCCAGAAAGGTGATGAAATTACTGATCCCAACAATATCGACCCCGCAACGGAGGCGGGGAGTGTAGTGCGTCATGGAAGCGAGGACCATGTAGCCGCCGTAGGAACCACCAAAAACAGCTACGCGTGTGGAATCGAGCTCCGGCTGTCGTTCAATCCAGTCCAATAAACAGCCGATGTCTCGCACTGAATCTTCCCGCTTATACCCATTGTCTAACTTGAGGAAGTCTTTGCCATAGCCTAGGGAGCCTCGCACATTGGGGGCCAGCACTGCCACGCCTAATTCTTCCAAGTAGTATTGGAAGGTCGGATTGAAATTGGGGCGATATTGGCTTTCTGGGCCACCGTGAATGTAAATCAGCACGGGGCTCGGGCTGGTAGCCCTTTTAGGTCGGTAGTAGAATGCTGGAATCTTACGTTCCTGTTCTTCTTGGCAGTGGTCAAAGGTCGGGTAGTGAATCAAGTTGGGCACGACACAGGCTTCGGGAACCAGCCGCCCCACTTTACTTTGGGTCCACTGTTCGACCTTTTCCTGCTGAGTGTTTAATACGTAAACATCCGCCGGGGCATCGGGCCGATCAATGGTCAAGGCTAGTTCTGGGCGTTGCGGATGCCAGTGCATGTTCTGGATGATTCCGTAGGGTAGGGTCTCTGCTCGGTGGTATTCTCTGCGTTGGGGGTCCCAAAAATACAATTGACTGACCCCATCTACATTACAAATGAAGGCCAGTTGATCACTTTGTGGAGCCCTTTGTAGGCTAAATAAATCCCAGTGGATGTCGGTGATTAAATGTTCGAATGTTCCTTCCTGTCGGTGATAGCTTTTGAGTTGCTGAAATTGGGATTGATAATCAGACGCTAAGTAAATAGTTTGGCCATCCAAGCTGTAAACGCCGGTCCGGTAGGCAATTGCGGGGTCTTCCCCCTCCCGGATCAGGGTAAGTTCTTTGGTGTCTAGGTCTAATTCGTATAGGTAGCTTTCGTTGATTGAATGATATTTGCCAACTAACAAACGTCGTCCATCGGGGGACCAATCTAAGGGGTACCAGTAGCCCGGTTCGGCCAGGATGCATTGCGCTTCTTGGTCTCCCTCTAAATCTTGGAGATAAAAGTGATAGTCTACCTCATTCTGATGGTTAGAGGTGAAAATGACCTGCTGCTTAAAAGGATGCCAACAATAAAAATCCGTTTTACTTTGCCCTCCGGTAAGTGCCCGCACCGATTGGTCTTGGCAATTGAAATAAAGAAGTTGGTAATATTCACTGCCTCCCACATCCTTTAAGAAAAGAAAACCTTTCTCGGGGCTATGGGGATTGGGGCTAGCCATTTGGATTGGCTCTTCGAAGAAGGTTAATGTTTCTAAAGTACCACCTGCTTTACTGAGACGATGCACCTGGGGTGTTTCCGCGTAGCGAGTGCTGACTAACAGGTCAGACCCATCGGATAGCCATCCGAGGGCCGTGCAATGGTCAGTTTGCAAATAAGCGTCCACTTTTTGGGAAAGGGGAGATGGTATCGCCGGGATGTTTTCGAGTAAGAGGTTACCCAAACTGCGGCGATCGGTTGAGGGGGTAAAGTCGGTATATAACTCAGGGCGTACATTCATTCTTAGGAACGTTCAATCATTTGGTGCAACCGGTCCTGCGGGCCAAGAATGAGTAAAAATACGATGTTTACCGCAATCATGCCCACCGGATGGCCCGGTTTGACCAAAGTGCGTTAAAATATAAAGAGCTGAGTTGCTATTGCAACTCAGCTCTTTATCCGCTATCGGACGATCCAGAGGGGAATGGTCCCTAAGGCTTGATTAGTATCAAAAGCCCTAATCCAGTACAACCCGGGGGGTAAATGAGCTACCGAGAAACCATCGATAGGCCCCTGTGCTTGCCACACTTGCTGGCCACGAACATTCACTAATTCAAGGTAGCCCATAAAAGTAAAACCTCCAGTAATGGTGACCCAGTCGCTCGCTGGATTGGGATAGAGTTGAATGATCTCGCGGAGTGCTTCTTCCGTATTGGTGGTGCATGTTCCATCGGGGTCAAAGCTCTGGCTGGCAATAAATAAGCTTGTGCAGCCGGTGGTTAAATCGGTCACTTCTAAGCCGTAGGAACCGGATTCGGTCATGCAATAGGAAAGATCATTGGCACCGTTGATGGCTTCATCCTCTAAAAACCACTGGACGGTAAAGTCAATCGGTAAAACGTCGGCAACGTCTAGGGTGAGTAAGTAGCTATTCGCAGAGAAGACTGGAGAAGGTGGACTACTAGCTGCTCCTACCAGGATCATATCCGATTGCACGGTACAGCCATCGGTACTGGTGAATTCTACGAAATAATTTCCCGATTCGGTCACCATTAGGCTTTGATTCGTTGCTCCCAGTAGCAGTACGGTGTCGTTAAACCATTGCAGGTTTTCGTCGTAATTGGTGCTCAGAATAACCGGTTCTTCATCACAACTGATGGCCGTTGTAGGGTCCGCATTAATGCTTGGAGTTGCCGGGATTTCGTAGACGAAAACGGTATCAACGGTTTGGATAATCGTCATGGGAGTAACCAAGTCTACTTCAACCTCCAACTCTTCGTCTACTAAAATGCCGGAAGTACTTTGGTTGAAAGTCACGGTTCCACAGGATTGTTCTCCGATGAGATCGTCATCGATCACCTCAAGGGTGTAATCGCCAGGGCCAATGGGGAGCACGATAGAAAAAACCGTAGGTGGAACTACATTATCTTGAATCGGAGACTGATATAACAGACCACCGCTTGGGTTCTCAATACGGATATAAAGGTCTGGATTATTAAAAGGAGGAATATTGATATCACCACAGTCACTATTTAGAACGGTGACCCCGGTGAGCAAGGTTCCAGTCGTATCGATGGTCGCCGCGAAATTAACCTCGTAAATACCGGGTTCGGAGTAGGTAACCGGCGCGGGGTTTTCGTCTGTACTAGACGTATTATTGCCAAAGTCCCAGGTATACGCATAACCGGTTTGCCCGTCGGATGGAACGTTGTTGGTAAAGTCTACCGTAGTGCTCCCACAGGCAATATTATTGCTCATGCTAAAGCCATCGTTCGTGGTAGTGGCAGGACCGATATAAAGGGGAAATTCAAAACTGGCCGTTTGCGTGATTCCAAAAACCGTAGCATTGAGATTCACGAGTACGAAGAAACTATCGGATACCAAGGGGGTTCCGCAGAGGCGCACACAACCATCCGTTTCAGTGGCCACTTCAAAGAAGGTCTGATTGGCTTCCCATTCCATGCCGAGGGGGAGTCCAGTGACACCGGTTATTTCCACATCATCAATCGTTAATCCCGGAGGAATATCCGGATCGACGACGCTGACCGGAGTCGTAGTCTTTGGCATTCTGAAGCTAACGTCGGCTTCGTAGTAGGCGTTGGCCTGTCCATCGGGGGCCATCCCAAGGAAGATTGTGTCTTCGGGTAGGCTCGGAAGGTCAACGATACAGCCGGGGCATTGAGCGTAGGAAAATTGAGCAAATAAAAGTAGGGTAATTAGTGTCCAAAATCTCTTCATAAATAGCATTATTCAAGCGTCAGGAATGATACCCGCAGGGGGGACCTCCTAAAATAGAGACTTTGTAACCCAAATTTCCACAGTTCCCCTTTTTTAACGCTTCTTCTTTCTTTTCTTGGAGAAGAAGGTAAATCCAAAGTAGGGCAGAATAATACTCGTTTCAAACTGGGGAGCAGGATTCATGATACCAAAATCGAATCGGCCATTTCGGCCATAGTAAGTGGAACCTAGAAAAACAAAATTGGTGAAATCAGCTTCGGTGGGAGCATTGATTACCTCTAGATGAAACCCCCAGCGTTTGCCCGTCATGGCGCGGCCACTAAAGGTGAGTACAAAAGCATTATCTTCCGCCGGTGTTAGGCCCAAGGCGTAGGAGCCATTGAGATTAAAATGAGTTTTTGCTTTACCAATGGTAAAGCCGGCACCAGCGAATTGATAGGCCCGAAAATCGAGGATCGTCCCGAAGAAAATCCGAGTATCGGTATGCCCGTTGATATGGAAGTTATCTGTAAGGGAGGTCGCATATCGGACCCGTACACCGGCCATATTGAACGCAATAGCGGGAAATATACTGAGGTCAATATCCCAATGATCGTGGATCGACCGACTCCATTCATTATAAAATAACAGAAAATTACGGTACGTATGGTCTCCCTTAGCCCGGGGTAAGCTAGAAGGAGCGATGATGACTTGCTGGGAATTTTTAATACCAGGGGACTGTTTGGATCTTGCAATTGCGTCCCGATCCGTAAAATATACCCGAGATACCTCCTCTCTAAAAAAAGTGATGACTTGCCCGCTATTCAATTGAAAAGTAATGATTTCGCTCTCTATGTTGAGGACGGTCCCCTTAATGGATTGGAAGTTGCGAGTGACTAAGGTATGTAATTGGGTAGAATCGCCAAGGATAAGTCCTTTTTGAATAGTCTGGCCAGCAGCTAAAGTGGCCCAGCAGGCGAAAACAAAGAGTAATAGGCTGTGTTTCATAAACTGGTTTTGTAGTTCCCAATCGCGGGTCTTTCTCGAAAGACAGGACCAAAGCCTGGAAAGGATGGGTTGGTTTGGTAAAAATAAGATTCGAATTTTATTCCAGAAAACATCCTCCTTCTTTGTCCAGGTATTTTCCATCTTGCCAGAATGCCAGTATCTTGACTTTCTTCGGAAATCGATGATTATGAATTCAAGAAGTAACCTAGCGCCCATTTTTGTCAGTAAGCCCGTTCGATTATTTATCCTATTGGGCGGCTTTTTTGTGGCCAATGCGCTGGTCGCCGAATTTATTGGAGTCAAAATATTCTCGCTGGAAGACAGTCTAGGGCTCGAACGCTGGAACTGGTCTATCTTGGGGCAAGAAGGCTCGCTGAATTTGACCGCTGGCGTTTTGCTCTGGCCCATCGTTTTTATCATGACCGATGTAATCAACGAATACTATGGACATCGGGGGGTACAGATCCTTTCTTATTTAGCCGTCGGTTTAATTACTTACGCCTTTGTAATGATCAACTTGGCTATTTACTTGGTACCCGCTGATTTTTGGGTAGGCCAAGCAGCAGAGGCTGGTGTGCCCAATTTACAAACGGCTTTCCGTT
>JBCDIO010000177.1:0-6800 GCA_038748815.1 Bacteroidota bacterium | reverse complement strand
CTTGATAGAGCTGCCGTGGAACCCAATTTGGGCGGCCATATGCTGGCCACAGGAATTCATGCAACCGCTAATCTTAATTTTCATAGCTTCATCGGCTACTAAGCCCGGATATTCCTCCCGCACCACCTTCTCCAACCGAGCCGCCAATCCGGTACTATTGGTTACTCCTAATGCACAAGTATCGGTACCGGGGCAAGCGGTGATATCCGCTAATGAATCAAATCCAGGATCCCCTAGCCCAACCGCGGCTAGCCCATCGTAAAGGGCAGGTAGATCCGAGGGCCGCACGAAGCGTAATAAAATACCCTGATTGACGGTGAGTCGAATATCATCGGCGGCATATTGACGTACTAATTTTGTGAAATCATAGACGGTCTCGGTCTGTATATTGCCGAGGGGTAATCGAATCTTAACGCCTACAAATCCTTCTTGCTTTTGGGAAAAGGTATTAGCGGCTTTCCACCGGGTATAGGCCGCAGGGTTTTGCGGTTTACTAGCCCTTTTAGGGCTTGGTAGTTTTGGTCGTTTTGCGCTAGTTGCCAGAATGGGGAATCGCTTGACTCGATTGGCGGTACGTTCAATTTGTACGAGAGCAAGGAACTCCTCCAGGCCTATTTTTTTGATTAAAAATTTCATCCGGGCTTTGAAGCGCTTTTGCCGCTCTCCGTATCGGTCGAAAACGCGGATGGCCGCCTCCATAAACGGAATGATTTCATCACCCGGTAGAAAGTCGTAGGCTAGTTTAGCGACCAAGCTCTGTGCTCCCAACCCCCCTCCAACCAGGACTTTGAAGCCTCGAACGGGAACCCCATCGATGACCTCAATCTTTGGAATGAATCCAAAGTCGTGAAAATAGGTAAAGGCTGAATCGGCTTCTGAGGCGGAAAAAGCGATCTTGATCTTACGGCCCATATCTTGGCATATTGGGTTGCGTAGGAAAAACTGAGTGGTAGCTTCGGCGTAAGGAGAAATATCAAAGGGCTCCTCTGGGTCAATACCAGCGAGCGGAGATCCCGTAACATTCCGCACGGTATTACCACAGGCTTCCCGGGCGGTAATTTGCCGCTCTTCCAGTTCCTTCCAGATGGCGGGACTATCTTCCAGCTTAACGAAATGCAGCTGAATATCCTGCCGGGTGGTTAAATGAAGGTTGCCATTGGTATAGCTACGGGCGATCCGAGCTATTCGATCAAGTTGGTCGGTTGTGATGCGCCCGTAGGGAATTTTAATCCGAAACATTTGTACCCCGAGCTGCCGCTGACCGTATACCCCTCGAGTTAGTCGATAGTGCTTAAAGCGCTCCTCGTCTAGTTGTCCCTCTTGGAATGAGTTGATTTTTTGGCGAAGCTCGATAATATCTTTGGTGGCTTCCGAGCTCAGTTGTGGATTTGAATGCATGATGATTTTTTTGCCTCTTGCGTCGGACACTTCGAGTCAATGAATAAATGGGGAATCACTGGCCAGTTGACATAACAATGGCTCGCCATTGCTATGCAATAGCCCGATTCACCAGAGTAATATTGGTTATGGAAATAAAAAAAGCCTTTCCAGATAGATCTGGAAAGGCTTTTGAATGACTACAGCGACAATGCTACAGCTTTACCTGTCCAGGATCTGGAGGTGTAAAACAACAGCAACACATGTTAATCATTCGGATCATTGTTCTTTTATTTCTATGAGTACAAGGATAAAGGGAATTCATATAGCATTCAATCTTAGGCGGTGAATTAACCCCGAAACGAGTCGTTTTTGTCAATCATACGACATTTTTAACTCATTGATTTACAGTTGATTATATGAACATTTGTTCTTGTCTTTGTTTGTTCGTACGGTCCTTTATTGTTAGTTTGGGTTGCTGGAAGAGGTCAGTGGTATAGCAGAATTCTTCTATTTTAGAGAAAACCTGAGTTTATCAGGATCCCTTTATTTAATTAGCCAACTTATGTACACAAGAAAAGTATACAAGGCCCGCGACATGGTTCGCTGGACCCGTTTTGAGACCTACCTCTTTCTGGGCATTATCACTGGATTGGTCGGAATCCATCAACTGTTAGATCTCCATTGGTTAAAAATTCCCTGGACCCCTTTGGCACTTATTGGTACGGCAGTAGCTTTTGTTATTGGTTTTCAAAATAATTCTGCTTACGGTCGAATTTGGGAAGCTCGTAAGATCTGGGGTGGTATCGTTAATACTTCGCGGACCTTCGGTATGTTTCTCCAGGATATGATCACCAATGAACATACCTCTATTAAATTATCTAAGGAGGAACTACACCACGAAGTGAAGACCTTTACGTACCGGCATATTGCCTGGATGACTGCTCTTCGCCACGCCATGCGTTCTTCGAAACCCTGGGAGACCATTTCTCAAGAAAGAACCAACCAAGAGTGGCAAGCGATGGTCCATCCACCGGAATTAGATATTGCAGTAGAGGAAGATATGAAGCCCTACCTTTCGGAGGCGGATATGGCTTATGTGATGAGTAAGAATAATAAGCAAACGGCCTTGTTGTATTTGCAGTCACATCACTTACGCCGCTTAAAAGAAGCTGGGGTTATTTGGGAGTTCTCTTTCTTACAATTAGAGGGTGTTTTGGAAGAATTATTTACCCTACAGGGTAAGTCTGAGCGCATCAAAAACTTTCCTTACCCTCGTCATTTTGCTACGCTGAATCACTATTTCATGTGGATGTTTGTCCTTTTGCTACCCTTGGCGATCGTTCCGCAGTTTGCGGAGATTGGCCGTGAAATTAGCGGGGAATATCCAATGATTGGGCAATATTTCATTTGGTTGGCGGTACCGTTTTACACGATTGTAGCTTGGATCTTCCATACGATGGAGCGGATCGGTCGAACCGGAGAAAATCCCTTTGAAGGTTCAGCGAACGATGTTCCAATCTCGACCATCGCCCGGGGGATTGAAATTGATCTTCGTCAGAATTTGGGGGAGTCGAACGAAGAAATTCCGGATCAGTTTCCGATGGTCTACGATACACAATGGTAGACTATTAATAGCGTATTTAATTCGTGCCGGTGAAATAAAAAAGACCTAGGTTGATTCAACCTAGGTCTTTTCTGTAAGTCAAGGTATCCGTGCATCAGTACACCGAGACTTTTATGGTTTCCTGAATAAGCCGTCCGGCAATCTCCAGCACATAGACCCCAGCGGCCAATTCACTTACATCCAAAGGGATTACTTTGCCCGGCTGAGTGATTGAAAATGCTTCCGTTCGAACCAGGCGTCCACTACTATCGTACAGTCGGAGCGTACCTTCATCTTGGCTTCGGGTGCGAAGGACTAAATTCACTTCTTCGTCCGCTGGCTGCGGCATCAAGTCTACCGAAGCCCCAATCGTTGGTTCCGCTACGAGTAGGGAATCATCGGGATATAATTGGGTCGTTGGAATAATCTGTTTAGGATGCCGAAGACTACTCCACCATAACTGTACCACGGCTCCACCCCCTTCTTCAAAATATTCCAATTTAATCGAGTAGCGTTCACCCCCTTGTAGGGTGATTTCACCTTGGGTTTCGGTTGGTGGTTGTGGTACCCACTGATCAATAATCAATTGATTGTCTACCCAGAGTCTAATACCATCGTCGGAGACTACATAAAAGGTGTATGCTTCGCTAAATAGGGGTTGCACCTCCCCGGTCCAACGTATATGGAAGTTATCTTCTCCCAGAATATCTGGATCGGGAGAACCGCCTCCCCAGTTAAAATCAATGATTGGGTCTACCTGATTAATGAGTAGTGGGGTGACAAAATCTGGAGTAGGCGCCGATCGATACTGTCCCAAAAGACCGGTTCCGGTGCCCAGGGGCTTTTCTTCGTAATAAACGGTGTATTCTACGGGGGCTTCGGGAGCCTGGTAAGAAATGACAGGTTCGGTGAAATTACCTTCCCAATTCTCAAAGACAAAGAAGGATTCCGCATCTACGATGGTTTGTGAAGCCTGGGCACTTCGTTGGATGCCGATCACCGATTGAAAAGTGAACGGTGTATTGACATTCTTCCCATCAACGAAAACCAATAGCCCGGTCGGCTCCGATTTGATGGTGATGTCCACTAGTTCAGGATAGACATCCACAAAAGTATTCTTTAGGAGCCCTTCGCTATCTTCTACCGTTAGATGTACTCGATACCATACATCGGTACTCGTTTCTCCAATGGTGGGTATGATGAAAGATCCAGCATCAATGCCCGAGATTGTACTCATGGCCGGGTGGGTGTGATCTTCGTGGTGAAAATCTATTCTCCAGAAATACTGGTCAAGTGAAAGAGCCCCGTCTTCGGCATCGGTTGCTGTTCCACTGAAGAAAAGGGTATCGCCGGCTTGGTAAGTGAGATTGGTAAGTGGGGTCAGAATGGTTGGGATAGGTCGGGTGTTTTCGGTGACGCTTAAGATAGCTGGCTCACTTAATATGCTACCTTCTCCGTTGGCAATCGCGCATTGAAAAACGCTACCATCATCATCGAGACTCACATTAGAGTAAGTAAGGGTTGGACCATTTTCACCGATAATTCCTAAGCCGTCTTTAATCCACTGGTAGGATAGAGTAGGGGCACCGCCTACGCTAACACTAAAGTTGGCATCTTCCCCGATGGGGAGAAGGATATCTTCCGGGTGTTCAGAAATAAAGGGAGCCCCAGAACCGGTGTAGTAAATTCGGTACAGGGTTCCGTTGTCCGAGGAGGTATTGTCCACTTCAGAGCCCCCGCCCATGCCACCTCGTTCGATATAATAAAGGGACCCATCGGGGGCTGTTTGGATCGCAATTGGACGGTCGATGTCCGTTGCAAAGACTTCTATGATCTCTCCAGTCTCGGGATCCAAGGTTTTAATCCAGCCGGAACAATAATCGGCAAAGAAGTATTTACCAACGTATTCGGTGGGGAATTGGGGGCTTGCGGGATTATAGAAGGCAGCCCCCATCACGGCACAATCGGGGTCGTGGGGATAGGCATGCAGTGGATCTTGGTAATCTGCGGGTGGGTTTTGCCCAGCTAAATAACCCTCTACTTCGTTCCAGCCATAGTTTTTCCCACCGATGATATCGTTGACTTCTTCCCAGAACTCTCCACCGACATCGTTGAGGAAAAATCGGCCGGTTCCTGGTTGGATATCAAAGGTAAAGGGATTGCGAAAACCATAGGCCCAGATTGCTCGATAAATGCCAGTTAATTGATCATAGAATGGATTGTCAAAGGGAATGGATCCGTCTTTATTGATGCGTAGTACTTTGCCCAGGATGGAGAATAGGTTTTGGGAGTTTTCGGCATTTGCTCCATCACCGACAGCAACGTAAAGTTTACCGTCGGCCCCAAAGGCCATAGCTCCGCCATTGTGGATGGTACCGCTTAAGGGCTCTAGGTCCAGAATGATTTCTTCACTGTTAGGAATGGCGTAATCCCCATTGGCTGTAAATCGACTGATGCGATTGAAGTTTCCTCCTGGGACCGTGTAAAAAACGTAGAAATGGTGGTTGGTATCGAAGTCAGGATCTAGGGCGATTCCACTTAAGCCCCGTTCGTTGTAATTATCTACACTGACAATCAGAAAGGGATCGGGGAGGAGTTCTCCATTCTTGACGATGAGGATTCGTCCATTCTTCTCGGCGATGAAGATTCGTCCATCCGGGGCTACGGTCATCCGGGTAGGATCGAGGCCATCCGCCACTTTTTCTTCGGCAAACCCAAGTGGTAATTGGGCCGTATAGGCATAATCAACAATGAAATGGAGAAGGACTCCAACGAGGAGTATGCGTACGAAAAAGGTATTCATGGTGTACCAGTTCAAAAAATTCAGAAAAGAGGACTAATCTTGATGCGGGTGAGTGAGCGTAAAGATAATAAGTAGCCTGGACTTTCTGATCCGTCTTATACGTTTACGCCCGAGTACTCGGGATAAGGTCTCGTAGACGTAATAATAAGAAGGGACTACGAATTTGGGCTTTTGCCGGTAGTCTGGCAAGGGCGATGTAAGAAGAAGTGGAGAAATTGTCTAAAAAAGCCGAAATTCGTGCTCAATTAACGACCGTATTGCCTCATGTCGATGTATCGCCCCCTTTTATTAGCCATTTGTTGGAGCATTAGCTCGCTGCTGTTTGCCCAAGTAAGCCCTAGTCAGCTCGATGCACTCAATCAGTCTTACGAAAAACTCAAGGAACGAGAAAAGGCTTTGTTGGCAGAAATCGAAGAGGTAAAGTTAGATCTGTTAAGACAAGATCTACATCGCAACGGCTTGCCAGCCATTCAGGCAGGTGAAAAAATCATTCACCATTCTGCCCTTAGCTTAGTCTACGACGAAAGCCACGAACAAGCTAAATGGGTTGCCCATATCATTACTAAAGATATTCGGACCGGAAAGGAGGCACGATCCAATGACTTTCGGGAAGATCCCAAAGTAGTCACCGGCTCCGCGGTAGAAGAAGACTATTTCTTAAAGTTCTTGCAAGCTGACAATAGCTACACGTACGATGGCTACGGTTACGACCGTGGGCATTTAGCACCCTCTGCCGATTTTCGCTGGTCTGCTAAAGCGCTTTCCGAATCGTACTTCTATTCGAATATGTCGCCACAAGCTCCAGAATTTAACCGAGGTAAATGGGCGGAACTAGAGGGCTTCATTCGAAGTTATCTGTATCGAAACACGGAAACCCAGTTGTATGTAGTAACCGGACCTGTTCTGCGAGAAGATCTGCCTAAAGTAAGCCGAAGTGTCAATGGCGTTTCTCTACCTAAGCTCTATTTTAAAGCAGTAGTAGACCTGAAAAATGAGCGAGCAATTGGTTTCATT
>JBCDIO010000176.1:0-6839 GCA_038748815.1 Bacteroidota bacterium | reverse complement strand
CTTTGCTCGGCGGAGAATGGGATATTTGGGATGCAAGTAGCAATACCACTTATAGTTGCCCAGCGGAGGGTTTTTTAAGCAGTGCGAATACCAATTTTGAATACCGATTTGTTCTGCGTGCAGACACCGATACAGCCTGTAATTTACCGCAAGGCTTCACCTTCGCTGAAGGGGATTCTGTTCAGTTGAGAAGTTGGTATCGAATTGAGTACAATCCACAACAACAACCCCCTGCTGGAGTTAATCCGGATGTATTATTCTTATCCGCTACGCCCGCCGCAATTCTTTCTCCGGATGATCCAGAGACCATCTCTAACTTGCAGCCTTTCAGTTGCAGCTGCACTATTGAGAATGTTGCTATCTCCGGAATTGAGACCAAATTCTTTCCTGGTTTATTTGGTTTGCGCCCCTGTGATACCTCCGATTTAAAGGGGGGCTCCTTTTTCGAAGTTAAACTGAGGGAGCCCAATTTCTTTCCCTACGAATACCGACCCTTAGTCGTTCTAGACGATTGGTGGAATGTAATACCTCCTCAAATCAGTATTACCGAGAGCTATTTAAGCGCTTTAGAGTTTCAAGGAGGACAGGTCGTGAAAAGTGATACTCTATTAGAGACGAATTTCCAAAACGGAGCCTGGACCTATAATTTTTCCGAGTGCCAAGAACCACCTTTGGATGAGGGCTTTTTCTTACTACTGCAATATCGATTCCTAACGGATTGTTCTTTATCCGCGAATCAATCGCTTGATATGCAGGCTACCCTGAATTGGCGAGCCTGCTTACCAGCCTCTGTGACAGAAGATACGATCAATGCAACTAGTGTGGCATTACGGCCTTTAGACCCGAATCTAAGTTTGGAAGCTTTACAGCCCATTTATACGAGCTTCGATAATAAGGCCAGATGGAATATAGACATCAGTAATGAACTCACCATTGTTGCCTCCCAGAATAGCGAAGCTGCTCCGAATGTTTTTCTTATTCCAAATAGCCCGAGTGGGCTACTTTCAGCGTTTGAACTCTACGAAATACCTTCCGGGAATCCGGTTCCCATTGATCAAGGTATTTTTCAATTAGGAAATATTGATACCAATACAGTGCAAAGTTATCAGCTGGTGGCTCTGAACCAAAGCTGCGAGTCAGAGGACTTATTCGTAAACCTAGGGTGGAATTGTACAGAATTAACAGATATCACCGAAGAGCCTTGCTTCAGTAGTTTGACCATTCTTAATGCCATCTCGCCAGATGGCGAAATTGACATGGAGGTTTCTGGTCCGGACTCCTGTGCAGCACTTTGCGATACCGTACCTTATCATACGATTGAGATCTTCAATGCCGACTTTGGTCCCGTTTGCGATCTGATTCTGGAGGCCGATTTAGAAGTTGGATTTTCTTACTTAGAGGGAAGTACCCAGATTTCCTATCCGGCAGGAAGTCCCTTTACAGCCTTTCCGGACCCGGTCGACCTAGGTAATGGTACCATTCAGTGGCCGCTGGGAGCGCTACAGGATTCGCTTGCGGAGAATTGTCTTCGAGGGGTTAGTCTGGATCCTTTAAATCGAGTGGAGCTCCGCTTTTTGGGCTTAACAGGTTGTGATTTTACGGCCTTCTCGGAGTTGACGTTCCGGGCAACTGGCCAACAAAATTGTGGGACACCCACCAATATCATTTCTCGGATTGGTAATCCTATTTGTATCGACTTAGATGTGGCTGTTAATGAAACCTTTTTTAATGTCAATTTGGAGGATCCGGTAATCTGTGGGGATTCCGCTACCCTCAACGTGGCCTTTTTAGGAGACGGCATTAGTTCAGCGAGTGATTCTTTAACAATCACACTTCCTCCGGGTATTCACTACATTCCGAGTACTTTGAATCCTTTGCAGAATTGGCAGCTAGGGGAACCACTGGTCGGAGAAGTCTTTGGGCAAGAACAATTGAGCTGGGGAATACCGGCCGATGTTCCTGCATTAGAGGTCTTTTCTTTCATTTTCGGAATCAATGGGTTTACCAGTCGCCCCTGTGGAACGGAAATTTTGGAGGTTAGAACAACTACGCAATCAGAGGCAGAATGTGCCTTGGATGGTTCTATCTGCAGTGTCGCCGTACAAACGGGTAATGCACAAGTCTCCTTAGAAATTGATCGACCGCAATACGTATTTAATACTCTGCAGGGATTCGTAACCTGGGATGGTATTAACTCTGTGCTTTCCTACACAGGAGTGGTTGAAAATGTAGGACCTGACCAACAGCAAGCTACCATTCTGGAATTATTCTGGGATTTAGATCAGAATGGTACTTGGTCGCCGGCCGATAGTTTGTTACAAACGAATACCCTACCACCGGCGGACGATCCAATCAATTTTTCGGGCTTCATCTCCTTGCCAGAAGAAGCCTCTATTTGTGATATCTATTGGCTCGTTGATTCAACGAATCACTGTTTATGTACGCCTTTGGTTCAGTTTTTTGAATCTCCTATTTTGGTGCAGACGAATACGAATATCGATTTATGTTCGGGAGATAGCCTGGTACTCGACTTGTGTTATCCAGCGGTAGATGGATTTGTATGGCCCGTTAATCCTTACGTATCCTGTCTGGATTGTTGCAATCCGGTTATTGGAGGAGTGAATGCCACAAATAATCCGATCAACTTTAATATTACCATGATTGGGAATACGGACGATGGATGCCTATTGCAGTTTCCGATCCAGTTCAATATTCTGCCCGACCCTGGTTTAGCCTTTGCAGATCCCGAAATTTGCCTTGGAGAGACAGCCAATCTCCTAGCTACAACGGGCGAAACCTACGAATGGTCCGGGCCAGGGGTCGTATCTGGTGAGAATGCGCAAACGGTGCAGCCAACTGTGACGAGTACGTATAGCGTGACGGTTACCGATGCGAATGGATGCGTAGGCTCGGATACGGCTATCGTGGTGGTCAACCCATTGCCAGATGTAGAAGCCGGCCTTGATGCCTTCTACTGTCCGAATGAGAATTGGGAATTACAAGGGAGTAGTGCCACGGCAGTATTCTATCAATGGGAGCCCGCCTTGCTGCTAGATGGAGCGACGATGCCAAACCCGATCATTGATACAGGAATTGATACGACGTATTTCCTTACGGTGCAAAGTGCAGCCGGTTGTACGAATACCGACTCCGTGATGATTGATTTTGCGGAGGGCTTTGATCTCTCGGGTCCCAATGAGATATCTCTATGCACTGGAGCGGAAGGGACTATTACCGTTACGGGCGCAACGGCTGGTTATTCCTGGACGAGTGACGAACCCTTTTCTTGCCTCAATTCCGACTGCAATCAAGTGATGATTAATCCTTCGATTTCAACGACTTACCAAGTGATTGGAGAAAGTATAGAAGGGTGCCTGGATACATTGCTAATTTCCGTTTTGGTGATCGACGATAACCAGTTCATCCAAACGGATGAACAGATATGTCAGGGAGAATCGATTAATCTATTTGGAGAGCTCCAATCCACTTCGGGGGTTTATTGCGATACGACGATGCTGGCTAGTGGTTGTCTGAAAATTGACTGTGTTGATTTATCTGTTTTAGACCTTCCCACGGTTGATGCTGGAGCGAATACTGTTTTCTGTCCCGATGATGTTTGGCAATTGTCAGGAACGAGTTTAACGGCCATTGCGTACCAGTGGGAACCCGCTGCCCTGCTCGATGATGCCACTCAAGCCAACCCAACCGTGCTTCTTGGCTTAGACACTACTTTTGTACTTACCGTACAAAATACCGAAGGCTGCACCAGTGTGGATTCGGTGTTCATTGACTTTGCCTCTGCACCTAATCTGATTGGACCTGATAGTCTACAACTGTGTCTGGGTGCCGTAGAACTCGTTTCTGTTTTGGGAGCCTCTACTTATACCTGGACCAGCAGTGAACCATTCACCTGTCTGAATGCAGCTTGTAGCCAAATTGAAATCAATCCATCCGCTAGTACGACGTACGTAGTGGTAGGAGAAAATGCCGAAGGTTGTTCGGATAGCCGGACGATAGTGGTCTCCGTATTTGATGATACCTTGCTCTCGGAGGAAGATGAGCAAATCTGTGCGGGCGAATCCATTGAAATTTTTGGGGAGTTCCAATCAAGCTCAGGTGTTTACTGCGACACGACCATTCTACCGAGTGGATGTTTGATGGTCGATTGCGTGAACCTAGAGGTTTTGGAGGTGCCGGTAACCAACCAAGTAGAAGCAACGATTTGCCCGGGGGAGTCTTTTGATTTTTTGGGAGATCTTATCGAGGAGGCCGGTGAATATGAGCAAATTTTAGTAGACGAAAATGGCTGCGATAGCCTGGTACAACTTAGCCTTTCGGTAGCCATTTTGGATTCAGTGGAAGTAGATCCAGAAGCTGCCGTCATTTTCGTTGGCGAACAAGTGGAGATTCAGGTGACAGATGGTTTTGTAACGTATACTTGGCTACCTACCGATGGCTTATCCTGTGTTGATTGTCCAGATCCAATTGCTATACCAGAATCGTCTACCGACTATGAAGTGGTGGTGGTAGACAGCCTCGGCTGCGAGCTGCGGGCGGTCAGTTCCATTACGGTAATTATTGAATGTCTATTAGATGAGGTGGAAATTCCCAACGTATTTACTCCAAACGGAGATGGCCTGAACGATACCTTCCGCCCCCTTCTGCCAAATGCCAACGTTACGATTGTCTCGCTACGGATTTGGAACCGTTTTGGGGAACAAGTTTACAGTGGTGAAGAAAATGCGGAGTGGGACGGGACTAAGAATGGAGCACCTCATCCGATGGATGTGTATGCGTACCTCCTGAAAGTTGAATGTGACGGAATCGTAGAAACAATTTTTGGGGAAATTAGCCTAGTCTTCTAGACTGATTTTCTTATATTCCGGTAGTCGTCGAACGATAGCCTCATTTATAAAAACCAAATATTTCTCACCTATGAAAAAGCAGGTATTACTGCTGGCTTTGGGTTTACTTCCCTGTTGTCTTATTGCTCAGAAAAAAGACCCCATAAAGTGGGGTAAAATTGATCCAGCAGATTTAGCTATGACTAGCTATGATCTTGATTCCAGTGCCGCTGCGGTGGTTTTAATGGATTATTGTAGAGTTACGTTCGAGTATTCTTCATCAGATATATATGCTCAATACGACCGACATAAGCGTATTAAAATACTGGATAGAGCGGGATTTGATCAAGCTGATATCACGATCCCTTATTACTCGGATAAAAACAAAGAACGGATCGAAGGAATGAAGGTGCAAATTGTTGCACCGGACGGTACTAAAGAAGTGTTGAAGCGAAGTGAGATATATGATATTAAAGTGAGTGATAATTGGAGCGAAATTAAGTTCACCTTACCGAATGTGCAGGTTGGTTCCATCATTGAGTACCAGTATAAATTAAAGGCTAATACGATCTTCCGCTTAGAGGATTGGTATTTTCAAGAATATATCCCCGTTCGCTGGAGTGAATTGCGGATTGAAATACCTGATTGGTACGAGTACTTGGCTATCTCACAAGGCCGTGCCTTAGATATTAGCGAATCAGAACGCCATAACCGCACCGTCACCATCCCGGGAGGGTTTGGAGGTTTCAATTCAGGTAATACGTTGTTCCGAGAAAGCCGTATGGTTATGAAGGATGTACCAGCCATGGTAGAAGAGCCCTACGTTTCGAATATTGATGATTACCGGGCACAAGTCCGTTTCCAGTTAAACGCAATACAATACCCGCAAGAAGCCCGTAAACCCATCCTCGAAGACTGGGAAGCAATTGCGGAAAGGCTACGAGATGCCTCCTACTTTGGGCGTCAGTACCTCAATGCTGGTGCTACAAGAAAAATCTGGAAGGATTTAGAGCCCAAGTTGTCTGCTCTTTCTACCGAACAAGAAAAAGCTGTTTTTCTGTACGATTTTGTGAATCAAACGATGAAGTGGAACGAAGTCTACAACTTTACGACCGACGAATCTCTCCATAAATGTTTTGAAAAACGACTGGGAAATAGTGCAGAGATAAACCTATTATTTGCGGCCCTCTGCCGCCAGGCGGGTATATCGGCTTCGCCGGTTTTGATCAGTACTCGAGAACACGGTATTCATATGCCCATGTATCCAATCATTGATCAATTTAACCATCTGGTTATACTGTTGGAGTTTAAAGATGGAGTGGCAATACTAGTAGACTTGCGCAACTCGACGAGACCGCTGGGAATGCTCGCTGTTCCTTGCTTGAATAGTGCCGGTTGGTTGATTAAGGACCGCAGTCAGCAGTGGATTGAGGTAGCGACCGGGAAATACGACGAAAAGATATTAGCCGATTTGAGCCTGGATGAAGATGGTAACCTTAAGGGAAGTATGCAGTTTTCTTTGGGTGGATATTCGGGTATGCAACATCGTCTGGGCTTGCGCTCGGAGGAAGGTTTGGACTGGGAAACGATTCTTTCAGAGCAATTTCCGGAAGTAACGGTGACGAATGTAACATATACCAATGAGGAGTCTTACACGGACCCATTAAAGGTTCGATTAGATGTAGAAGTGGAAGCAGCAGCCATTAATGCGGGCCCGCTCTGGTATTTAAGTCCCTTTTTGTATTCCGGGTTTTTGGAGAATCCTTTTAGTTTGGAAGAACGGACTTATCCGGTGGATTTCCCCTACCCGATTAAAGAAACGGTCGTGATCAACCTAAGCCTACCGGAGGATTATCGACTCGAAGAACTCCCAGATGAGATTTCTCTTAGTATGCCAAATGATGCCGGTCGGTACTCACATCGGGTGACCGATAACGGACAAAAAATACAGTTGGTGTCCCGGTTTTCGATCCAACAAACCTATTTTGATAGTGT
>JBCDIO010000175.1:0-6843 GCA_038748815.1 Bacteroidota bacterium | reverse complement strand
ATTGCTTGCTTACTTCTTTCTTGGCTGGTACTACAATTTCTCCATCTGGTATAAGCTGACCGATCAGACGCGCTTTGGAGCCTATATTTCTCTTGGAGGTATGGCGGTTACCCTTGCATTGAATTTTATTTTAGTTCCAATACCCGGCGTTGGTTATTACGGTGCGGCAATAGCGGCACTCGCTTGCTACGGTTTTATGGCGGGTACTAGTTACTGGTTTGGTAGAAAGTACTATCCCATCCCTTATCCCATGCCCAAAATGCTAGGTTATATTCTATTGGCACTACTAGTCTACGCCCTTCATGGAATGGGGGGAACCTATATTCCAGGGCTCGATAATCTATGGCTAGGCCTAATTTGGAGTACCGTTTTGTTTAGTGGATTCTTACTCATCCTATGGCGCTGGGAGCGGTCATTTTTACTAGCGGTTTTTCGTCGTACGCCTACTGAGTGAAAATGACTTCGTGAAAGGCTAAACCATTGGAAGGGGTAGTATCATCAGTCTCTTGTACGCCATAAACAGAATTGGTGCGCAGATAATAGCGCTTACCACCCTCCAAAGCGTTGAAGGTGACCTTGCCAGAGGCAGTAGTGATTTTTTCGGACTTAACCGGATCACTGAATTGGCGGTCTTCCGCAGAGGAGAATAACGTTACAACGGCACCTGGAATAGGATTGACCTCCAGGCATAGTGGATCGTCTTGTAAATTACACCAGATGACGGAAACCTCTATGCTACCGTACACATTAGCGTTTTCCTCCATCATTATTTCTTCTTCTTGTACTACCTCTTCGGGGGGATCTTTTTCGCAACTCGCAAGGCTAAGAACAAAGAGAACTAAGAGAAGACCCCAAAGCGGGTTTGCAGATACGTATGGTCTTTTCATTTGTTAAAGAGTATTTCGTGGAAGGCAACACCTCGGGATGGGGTTCGTTCTGTTGTCTCACGAACACCGTACGCCGAGATGGTTCTTAAATAGAATGTCTTTCCACCGGCTAAGGTTGTAAAAGAAATTTGCCCATTGGCATTGGTTGTTTTTTCGTATACGATATTTTCATTGAAGAAACGATCTTCCTCTGTGGCGTAAATCAATACCATAGCAGCGGTCACTGGGCTGGGAGGATTGCAGTCTTGATCAGGCATATTGGGGCAGTTACCCACGGTGATCTCCATAGAAGCAGAAAAGTCATAAGAATCTACATTGGGCTGTACACTTATTACTTCTTTTTCACTAGCGGCTAGAGCCACGTTATTTAATGTAAGGCAAAGAGCCATTCAAAGCACTTTTTTCAAGTAAATGAGCGTCATTAGGTGTGTTTTCAAGCTTTATAGATTGTACCTCTGGCACATTTGTTTGGCATTCATTCTATTCTATCGGATATCCACGGGCCATTCGTCGAAGAAATCCTAACAAGCCTAGAGGCTCCAATAAATTTAACCAATTTCGCACGAAGATTTCTGACCTTCGTTTAGAATTACTCAAATATGAATCGCAATCAACTCAACCAAGTTTACCAACAGCGTGCTAGCGAATTTAAGATCGAAGCAGAACGCCTGCAATCGCAGTATGTTTTCTACAGTTTCGTTCGCTTGGTCGTCTTCTTACTTTGGATTGGGGCTATCATCATCCTTTG
Organism: Bacteroidota bacterium; assembly: GCA_038748815.1. Classification (GTDB taxonomy): domain Bacteria; phylum Bacteroidota; class Bacteroidia; order Chitinophagales; family Saprospiraceae; genus JBCDIO01. The sequence continues at coordinate 5,208 of JBCDIO010000175.1, read as the reverse complement.
GAACTCCTTTGGATGGATCGTTGGTTCCGCGACGATTCTATTGGGTTTAATTGGCTTCGCTCAGTTTGTGTTCTGGCACCAACGGCTCGCGAAAAACGTAAAATACCACGAGCATCTGAGCACCCTTAACGCTTGGGAGGTACAAGCTTTAGAAGGTGATTTTTCGGCCTTCGGCGACGGAGAAAGCTATGTAGACCCCGGACACTCTTATGCTTTTGATTTGGATATATACGGTCCACATTCGCTGTTTCAAGCCATGAATCGCTGTGTGAGTGTGCTTGGTGAAGAACGCCTTGCTCAATTTCTAGGGACAGCTACCTCGGAACGGATGATCCAGTACCGGCAAGCTGCGGCCAAAGAACTAGCGGGCCAGATGGAGTGGCGGCACCATTTCCGGGCTACCGGGATGAGCGTTGAAGATGACCCCGCCGATGTGGAGGCCCTTTTACGCTGGCTCCACACTCCAAACGTAATCCGCGGGCAGAATCCCTGGCGGTTCTTCCTATTGATGGCACCCTTCTTTGGGGCATTAAGTTTGGTTGGAATGATTATCTACTTCCCCGCTTGGTGGCCCGTCGCTTTGATTCTTCCTAATGCTTGGGCACTCCGCCAAACGGCTCAGACGATAACACAGCTCCACGAACAAACGGGACGGGCGGCCAATCTGCTAGATCGCTATGCCTCTATTCTGGCGGTATTAGAAGACTACCAACCGGAAAGTGCTTACCTACAAGAGGTGCAACAACGCTTTACCGAAGGGGCCTCCGGATCTAAAGCTATTAAACAGCTTTCTAATATTATCCATCAGCTCAACGTGCGGTATAACTTCTTTGCCGTCTTTTTGAATCTCGGTTTCCTATGGGATTTCATATGGGTGAACCAATTGGAGCGTTGGAAAGAAAATTACCGAGAGCAGTTGCCAGAATGGTTCGACGGCTTGGCCGAATTCGAAGCCCTAATCAGCCTTGGAAACCTCCGTCAAAATCAAACGGATTGGACGTTTCCGGTAGTGGGAGGAGATAAGGTTCACGGGGTGGATATTGGTCATCCGCTCATTCATCCGGATAAACGGATAGGGAATGATCTTCAGCTTCCAGCGCACGGGCACATTAAACTAATCACAGGGTCCAATATGGCTGGAAAATCGACTTTCTTGCGTTCCGTTGGAACCAATATTGTGCTTGCTACCGCTGGTGCTCCGGTCTGCGCTAAAGAGTTCTCCACGCCGATCTTACAGGTGTACACCAGTATGCGTACCCAAGACGCCTTACACGAAAATACCTCCTCTTTCTACGCGGAGCTAAAGCGCCTTAAATTCATTATCGAAGCCGTAAAGCGGCAGGAGAATATCTTCTTTTTACTGGACGAGATTCTGAAAGGCACAAATTCTCGGGATCGACACACCGGGTCCAAAGCCCTTATCCGGCAGTTGATTCGCGATCGAGGGGCTGGCTTGGTTGCTACCCACGATTTGGAGTTGGGAGCCCTAGCCGCCGAATCGGAAGGCTCTGTAGAAAACTGGTGTATTGAAGTGGCTATTGAAGATGGAAAACTACGCTTCGACTATTTGCTCAAACCAGGGGTTAGTCAAAGCTTTAATGCCACTATTCTGATGCGCCAAATGGGTATAGAAATTGATCCCGAAGAGATTTAGGATTCCGCTTATTTAATTTTCTTCTGAGCCGCTGCATTCACAAATATGGTGTTACCAATCAGATCATAGCCTTCAAAAATAGAGTCTCCATCGTGCTTCACCATCTCCGAACGAATACCGATAATCGTCAAATCCGCGTCGGCTGATTCTTTGTTGACAATCGAACGAATTTCCACTTCGTGGGAGCGTGGAATGACCCGAATGTTGGTGCTAGAAATAGGAAGTTGTCCCGCTTCCACCAGCATAAATAAGCGATTGCGTTCGTCGTCGCAAGTTTCTTCCGGGTATACCGCAAAGATCTTGATGGTACTTTCGCGCCACTCTCTATGCCCCGAGATGATGTAGCCCAACAGGATCATCAGATTGGCATTCTCATAATCGTTGGAGGTGATCCAAATATGAATACTCTTCTTCAGACCAAATCCACGCTCCGTACTTCCTAGTATGATCACATCGAAATCGACCGAACGCATTAAGCGGAAGTTGTCCACAATTTCGGAGAGGTTGCTGGGATTGTTCTTAGAATACTCCAGCAGTAATAAATTATTTTCGGTGCCAGAAATTCCGGGTAACTGAATCACCTGAGCAATAGCGGACGTGTACGAAGGACTGATCAGGGTATCGATATAGATATTACTACGGCTTTTCTCCGCCATGGAAATCAGGCGATTTTGGGCGTCTTGGGCTTCCTTGTGGGTTGATTTAGACAGGTACCCATCGATTAGATGAATGTAGGTTCCGAAACCGTAGCGTTGAGAAATCCAGCGCAATAAATCAAAGGCCCCGAGTCGATCAAAGGAATTCTTCGAAATACAAACCGCTGATGGCCGCCAGCTACCAGTCTGCTCTTTTTCGGTTTTCTGTAAGAATACCTGTAGCTGCCGACTGATTTGGAAAATAACCCCCTGGAAGATCAGGCTGAGGTTTTTCTTGTCAGGGTTGTACCGATTGACAACTGCATAGAAAACAACCATGAGCAAGATCGCCATAAAGGCGTAGCCGGGGTTCATAAAGAACATCAAACCGAAACAAGCCAAGGCCCCGAATAAACTAATCCACCACCGAGAACTAAAGGTGGGGCGATAGGATGGGTCGGCGGCAAAGTGTTGCAAGAAACTGATCAGGTTCAAGGTGCCATAGGTGACCATGAAGAACATCGAGATGATCTCCGCCACAGCATCTAAGCCGCCCATCATCACAAAGATAAAGGCGATTGCAATGGTGATGATCGTAGAGTTAAAAGGCTCGTCGTTTTTACCCCGTCCCCTTGATAACCAATAGCTAATACCCTTAGAGGGTAGGACTTGATCGCGAGCGATAGCTTGTAGTGTTCGAGGAGCTACCATGAGCGATCCTAAGGCAGAGGAAATGGTGGCCGCTGCCAGTCCAAGTGGAATAATCCACCATCCTTGCCAAGCAATCTGTGCCATCACCAGCTGACTCGTATCGGCCAAGTCGGCGGGGCTCGCAGATACCGTTAGTTTAAGCGTAATTAAAACGTAAACGACCATACCGGTTAGGGTGCCAGCTAAAGTCCCAAGAGGAATACTACGCCCAGGTTTTGCTAGATCGCCGGAAAGTCCAACCCCAGCCGTCATACCGGTAAAGGCCGGGAAAATGATGGCAAATACGGTGAAGAAGCTGATCGGAGAAGGTTGCTTATTAGCATTGTTTTTGGGCAGGTTATTACTTGGTTCAACAATAGCTACGGCCCCGCCACCGGAGGTATCCAAATTGGCGGTGCTAATCGTATCACTTCCCAGGCTGGGTAAGCTGGTATCAGCAGTACTTTCCGTATTGTATACGGTGGCAAAAGGTTTAATAGAATTGTTTTGACTATACTCAGTTTGGCCAATAAAAAAGGCGATCAAAGAGATAAATAAGGTAAATACGACCCCGTACAAAACCGTTACTCCAAGGTCTGCTCCTTTCCATAGTACAATGCCCGTCAGAATGAAAAGCGCTGGGATACTGACCGTTTGTTTGCGTTGCAGGAGCCATTCCACCGTAGCGGGAACCTCGTAGGTCATAATGATCCATTCAAACAAAGAAGTGAATGCTTCGGCAAAGGCAATGATGTAAAAGGCTACACTAATGGCTTGCGAAAAGTATAGGGCAATCCCAATCGAAGAACCAATAACGAGGCCAAATGAACGGGAGATAATGTAATATTCTCCCCCTCCTTCTACCTTTTGGTTGGTCGCAATCTCGGCAATAGAAAGGGCCGTGGGAATGGTAACGGCATGCCCAATCAAGATAATCGCTAAGGTTCCGATAAAACCGACAGAACCAACTGCGTATCCAAAACGCAAGAACATAACGGCACCCAGAATGGTGGAAATCGCAGTAAAGAAGACCGGGCCGGTCCCAAATTTCTTTCTAGCCTGTGACATATTGTTTCATTCGAATGGACAGCCGTCTATCAAGAAGGGTTGTTGGCTGTAGCTAAAGGTCGTTTTCGGTCCATTTAGACGGAACAAAAACCACTAGGCCACAAAGTAATTAATTCCCGAGCGAAATACGACCCGCAAAAAGGGTATTTCGTCATGAGAAATACGAGCCTACTCTCAATTAGTAAAGCATTGGGGCACTTTCTGGGGAACAGAAGTAGGGAAGCTGAAAACTTTTAGTAGCTTAATGGCTCATAAACAATTCGCTCCTTGTTGCTGTTGACCAAATTTTGGTTCGGTTCAACATCAAATCAAGGGCTCCCCACGGGGAATTCTGAGCTGCTTACACCAGGTTGGGTAAGTGATCGAAGAATGACTGCTCACCTCGATCTTACTACAACAACTTTACAAGAACGTATCACCAATAAATAGGAGAACATGAGATTTCTGATCTTGCTGCTACTCTGTTGTGGGATAATCGTGCCGTTACAGGCACAAGAGACTTTCCCATATAACGGAGTAGCTGATGAACGCTCTGGGCAACACGCCTTTACCAACGCAACTATCTATCAAACCCATGATCGTGTATTGGAGAATGCCACCCTACTGATCAAAGAGGGGAAAGTTGTGGCCGTTGGTGCCTCGGTTGATATACCAGAGGGAACCATTCTGCACGACGCTAATGGCATGACCATCTACCCAGCCTTTATTGACCTGTATGCAGAATACGGGGTGCCCGCAGCTAAAGCGGTAGGGGAGCAGCCCGAGCGACTTCCGCAAATGCTATCTAATAAGAAAGGTGCTTATGCCTGGAACGAAGCATTAAAACCGGAGTTTGCGGCACACGAGGCTTTCGTTCCTTCGGAAAAAGCCGCTAAACCGATGCGGAGTCAAGGTTTTGGAACCGTACTGAGCCATCAAATGGATGGGATTTCTCGGGGTACTGGCACCTTGGTCGCTTTAGGGTCAGGCCGTTCCCACGAGCAAATTCTAATGGAGAACGCCGCCCATTTTCTGTCTTTCTCTAAAGGGAAATCTACCCAAAATTATCCAAGCTCTTTGATGGGGTCCATTGCCCTTTTGCGTCAAACTTATCTGGATGGAGAATGGTATAAAAAATTCGGCCACGAGGAAGAAGTAAACCTTTCCTTAGAAGCATGGAAT
>JBCDIO010000174.1:0-6844 GCA_038748815.1 Bacteroidota bacterium | reverse complement strand
TAAAATCGGAAACAAACGCGGACAGATCTTTGCCATTTCGGGCATTCTAGATGCGGATATACCAGCCCTGGAGAAAGATACCCTCTTGGCTCAAGGTCTTGATATAGCTCTTTCTTGGGGCGACACCAGCTTACTCTACTTACTACAGGCCCAGCAGGCTATCTTTCTGGCCGAATCCGGAAAATTGACAGAAGCCGTAACCTTAGCCGATCAAGTGGATCGTGGACTACAAGCCTTGAATAGCTTGGATAATAATAATGTAAACGGCTATCTGCTACAAGTTTATACCCTGGCGCACCGCCCCCAAAAAGGCATTGAACTAGCCAAGCGGCATCTCGCAGCAGCAGAAAAGCGGGGCAACCAAGAAATAGCCCAGTATACCCGAAAATTCCTACTCGGTTTCTACCAAAAAATACAACAAAAAGAGGCCTACTTTGATATTGCCCGCACCTATTATCCCTTGCAGGATAGCTTAGACCATCTCCAAGAGCAAAATCGTTTGGCCTATCTGGATGCCAGCCTTGCCGACCTGGATCAGCAGCAGCAAATTGCTCAGCTCAACGCCGATATCCAACGGCGTAAAGCCAACATATTTTATTCTATTGTTGGTGGAGTTTGCCTCATACTGTTATTAGTCGGCATTCTTCTTTTTCGAATTAGACAATTAAACATCCAGGAAGCTCTTACCCAAGAACTACAACTAACGACCAAGGAGCTAGAACGAGCAAATGGCGAACTAAAAGAATTGGACGGCATGAAAAACCGCTTCTTCGCCAATGTCTCCCATGAATTACGTACCCCACTCACGCTGATATCAGGCCCAATTCAACGGCTGGTAAAACGGGAAAACCTGAGTCCGCAGGGGCAGCAAGAAGCGAGAGTCATTCAACGGAATAGTCGCATTTTACAACGCCGGGTCAACGAAATTCTGGACCTAACCAAAATGGACGCCGAACGCTTGGAATTGGAGCCCGTTTCTACACAGATGGTCCCTTACATTCGTCGTATTCTAGCCCTATTTGAGAGCTACGCTGACCAAAAGGACATCCGGCTAGAACTCCAGACCGAGGTAAAGGAAGAAATTTGGGCATCCTTGGATGCGAAGAAAACGGAGACCATTCTGACCAACTACCTTCATAATGCGCTCAAATTTACGCCCCGTAGAGGAGCCGTACACCTAGCGTTTACCATGCACGATAACCGAATGCATTGGTCCGTAAAAGATACTGGGCCTGGTCTGGAGGCCCTAGAAACAGAGAAAGTATTCGACCGGTTCTATCAGGTGCGGCAGAAAGATAACCGGGCCACTGGAGGTACGGGTATAGGCTTGGCTTTGAGTAAAGACTTGGCGGCATTAATGCGCGGAAAGGTATGGGCGGAAAGCGAGGTAGGGCACGGGAGTACCTTTCACTTAGAAGTCCCCTTTGAACCAGCTCAACAAGCTCCCAAAAAAGACGAGATTTCGCTAAGTGATAACGAAATTGTACCCGTAAATCTACCTTTTGCTCCGATTTTGAAAAAGAATCAGCGCATCCTCGTGGTGGAAGATAACTACGATTTACAAATCTACCTCCAAGGATTATTAAGCGACTATCAGGTTTTCAAAGCCGATCACGGTCAAGAAGCACTCGATTTTCTAGCAGAAAATACCGTAGATCTAATCATCTCGGATGTTATGATGCCCGTTATGGATGGTCTAGAACTGGTTAAACACCTAAAAGATGCCCCACCGCTATCTCAAATTCCTATTATCATGCTAACCGCTCGGGCTGGCTTAAGCGATAAACTGGAAGGTCTCCGGGTTGGAGTTGATGATTACATGGTCAAACCTTTTGTGGAGGAAGAACTCCAAGCCCGCATCGAAAACGCCTTACAACGGGTCGCTCTACGGGAACAGACCGAATCGGAGCCCCAAGAAGAAGCCCAGGCACAAAGTCCTGTTCAAGTGTGGCTCAGGGAGGTAGAACAGGTGGTTACCAATAGACTTTCGCAAATGGACTTCAACCTCGATTTGGTCGCTCAGGATTTATTTATCAGCCGTCGACAATTACAACGCCGCCTTAAGGCTGCAACGGGAATGACACCTTCTCAATACGTACGGGAAATGCGGCTGCACGAGGCCCGTACCCTCCTAGAATCGGGCCAGTACCAAACGGTGGCCGAGGTCTGTGCTGCGGTAGGACTAGAGCACCAACACTACTTTAGCCAGCAGTATTTTAAACGATTTGGGAAAAAACCCTCCGAGTATTTCTCTTAAACGGGCCTTGCACTTAGATTTTCCCATCAAAAAAGACGGCTGCCTGTCTTTTTAGTACTTTATTTTCGATTCGTAAACACCTGTAAAACAGGTATTTAAAATCCCATGTCCGATTTGTGATAGAATGGGTCCGAGACGTGATAGTACTATCTTGCCATCTTGTAGATGTTCAAGCAAGACATTAGTAAAAAATTCGAAGGACCATGCACAGCAAGTACCTATCGCTCCGGCAAAGGCTTATCTTTTTTTTGCCAACACCTAAAACTTTACTGCCATTACTCTTCCTTTTGATGGGTACTTGCCTATCCGCTCAGGTCGGGATCAATACAGATCAAAGTAATCCAGATCCATCGGCCATGTTGGATGTACAGAGTACCGCCAAAGGGATGCTTATACCACGGATGGATAACAGTCAACGGACGGGCATTCAAAATCCCGCTTTGGGACTCATGGTCTTCGATACCTCCAGCGAATCATTCTGGTATTTCAGCTCTAATGGTTGGATCGAACTGGTCAACAGCAGCGCTAACCTGGGCGACAACCTCGGGAACCATACGGCCACCACCAATCTAAACATGGCTGGATTCGAGACAAACGATGCTTATCGGATCTTTTTCAATGATAGCCAAGGTGGGAAAATTTGGTGGAATAATACCGCCAACTCTAACATCAGTCAATACGTTACTGCCATTACCAATAGCATTGATAGCTATGGTTTCCTTTCTGGCACAACCAATACTTTCGTACATTTTGGCGTACCCGCAAATGGAAATAATGAAGGAAGTGGCTGGATCTGGAAACGCGCCCTACAAAACGCTAACGAAGGGTTAATGAGCCTTAATAGTGAAGGTAAATTAACTCTCCTGGGGGACGCTTGGTTTCAGTCTAGCATTGGTATCGGCACCAATATGCCCGATGAAGAACTGCACGTAGTCGGAAATATCAAGATGGAGGATGGAAACCAACAAAGTGGCTACGTACTTACCTCCGACGCTAATGGGGTAGCTTCCTGGGCCGCTGCTCCCTCCGGAGCGGACAACCTCGGAAACCACACGGCCACCACCAACCTAAACATGGCTGGATTCGAGATGAATGATGCTTACCGGATCTTCTTCAATGAGAGTCAGGGTGGGAAGATTTGGTGGAACAACTCAACTGATCCGACCGTAAGTCAGTACTTGTCCGCCATCACGGAAAACTTCGAAAACTTTGGTTTTCATAACGGTACTTCAAACACCTTTGTACACCTTAGTGTGCCAGCAAATGGAAATGTCGCAGGAAGTGGTTGGATTTGGAAACAGGCCCTGCAAAACCCAAATGAAGGCTTGATGAGTCTAAATAGCGAAGGTAAACTAACCCTTCTGGGAGACGCTTGGTTTCAGTCTAGTATTGGTATTGGAACGGATACCCCCGATGAAGAACTGCACGTAGTCGGTAACATTAAAATGGAGGACGGGAATCAACAAAGTGGCTACGTACTTACCTCCGATGCCAACGGAGTTGCTTCCTGGGCCGCTGCTCCATCCGGAGCGGACAATCTCGGAAACCACACGGCCACCACCGCTTTGACTATGAACAACAATGAGATCAACATTCTGAGTCGGATCTTCTTTACCAATACTGAAGTAGGAAAAATCTGGTGGAATAACACCCCTTCAAGTTCCGTAACTCAGTATTTCAGTATGATTGCGGACGGTACCGATAGCTTTGGTTACCTAACGGGTTCAAGCAACACCTTCATCAATTCCAATGTACCCGCTAATGGGGATAATACTGGTACTGGGTGGATCTGGAAACGGGCTTTACAAAATCCCAACGAGGGGCTAATGAGTCTGACTAGTGACGGTAACCTGACCCTATTAGGGGATGCCTGGTTCCAGTCTAGCATTGGTATTGGCACCGATATGCCTGATGAAGAACTGCACGTAGTCGGAAATATCAAGATGGTGGACGGCAACCAACAAAATGGGTACGTTCTCACTTCCAACGCCAATGGGGTTGCTTCCTGGGCGCCTGCGCCTTCTGGAGCCGACAACCTGGGTAACCATACGGCAACCACGGACTTGGACATGAATGAACGCAACGTAAACGAAACCAAACAACTCAAGTTTGCTCTTAATAACAATACCGATAAAATTTTTTACCACCCAGAGGTGATTGGTAGCCTTCCGGCCCTCGGTGCCTTCTACCGAACTGGCCTATCCGAAAACAAGTCGTTTGGTTTTGTGAATGACACCGAGGTCTCCCTGGTACAGACTCTACGCCTCTCAGGTACTAGTGCCAACGATGGACAGGGCTGGATCTGGCGCAATACTACCCAGGCCAACGATGAAGGGCTAATGAGTCTAACCTCCCAAGGGCGTTGGACTTTACTTGGTGACGCGTGGTTCAAAGCCAATGTCGGTATAGGTACTGATATGCCTAGCGAAGCCCTGGATGTAGTCGGAAACGTAGATATTTCTGGTGACCTCAGCGTCGATGAAATTAACTCTTCCTCTATCCTATCTATCCCAAATGCCGTAGATATTGATGGCATCCTCAATGCGGATGGCGGAATCAAAAACTCCTCCGCGCTCAATGGCGAAGGACTCCGACTACTGGACGTTAACAACAATACCCGAATCCGCATTTTCCCAACCGGTCAAGTGACCGTAGGTAATGCGGGTAGCTCTAATTCTGCTGGGGCCTTTTTGGTCAACTCCGATGCGACCAACGCTACGAACGTGGAGTCTTACCGAGTTAATATCTGGAACTTAGCTAATCCAACTACCAATAATCTACGGGCCAACGGTATGTTGATTCGGGCGGGTAGAGATAATAACAATGGACAGAATTCACGCTTTATGTCCTTCGAACGCCCCAATGGAACGGTCATTGGTCGAATCGTCCAAACTGGTAACAACGCGCTGGCCTACAATAACGTATCGGATGCCAGAATGAAAGCCAATATTGTACCTACCCAAAAAGGATTAGCAGAACTAATGAACATCGAAATCTACGACTACAACTATATCGACGATCGCCCCGATGAAATCCGAACCGGCTTCTTGGCTCAACAGCTCATTGAACATTTTCCACAAGCCGTAGAGAAAGGAGGAGCCGATCCGCGCAAAGCCCCCTGGATGATTGAGCTGGGCCAAGTGACGCCCCTCTTAGTAAAAGCAGTGCAAGAACAACAAGCAACCATTGAAGGCCTCACCCAAACAAATAAAAAACTACAAGCCGAAAACGCGGTACTAAACAGCCGTCTTGATCAATTAGAAGCTCAGATGCAAGCCATTCAGGCCGCCCTAGAAAAACAGTAAACACAAAACTATGTCATTACGAAATCTTCTTTTTGGATTAGAGCTCGGCTGGCTGGTTTTACTCAGCATTCCGCTGGTGGCCCAGGTTAATGTGGTCAACGTCAACGGCTCCAACATCGTCGTAAATGGGAATACTTCTGTCCTTCTAAATGGTAATTGGTTGAACGAAGGAACCTTTGTTCCCGGATCAAGCACGCTAGTATTCAACGGCGATCAAGACCAAACGATCAGTCAAGCTGATTTTTCCGCCTATCAGAACGTTGAAGTGCATAAGCTAATGGGGCAACTAAAGCTAGTAGATAGCTTACAAATCAATGGAGTACTGACGCTCAGCGATGGGGACTTTGATTTGCAGAACGAAATCCTCATCCTGGGAGACCAAGGCCTCTTAGTGGAGGATGATGCAAGCGGAGGGGTGGTCATCGGTACGTCAGGGGCCGTTCTTACTATCCGAGAACTCAATGCCCCCGCTATGATTAATCCCGGTCAAATTGGTCTGAGTATTGAGTCTGATTTAAATCTGGATAGCACCGAAATTCGACGGACCTTCGCACCCGTTGAAATCGGCACTTTTATTGGCATCAAACGCATTCTGGAAGCTAAGCCTAAAAATAATGTAGGGCTGGATGCGACGCTGGAGTTCAAATACTTTGAAACAGAACTGGGGGTAAATACAGAGGCGAACTTACGCTTATTTGCCTCTTACGATGAAGGTCTTAATTGGACCCTCCTACCTAGCCAACTAGAGGTTACTACAAACACCCTCACACTGACGGGACAGGATTCCATAGGTCGTTATACTGCTAGTTCTTTCTGCCTGGAAACCGTAGTCCAAACCGAAGCACTTTGCAACAGTTCGCTGGAAGTATATTTGGATGAATTTGGAAATTATCAAATCCCGGAAGTTGATCTAGATTCTGCCAGTATCGGTGCCTGTAGAATCATCTCGCGCACCACAAACCCGGCCGTACTCGACTGTAGCTACCTGGGCACCACTACCGTAGATCTTACCGTAACGGGGGAAAATCTAAGCACTAGTAATTGTACGACGGTGGTAACTGTTCGCGATAGCTTCCCTCCTCAGGCCGTTTGTCAAACGGGCACCCTTTACCTAGATGCCAATGGCTTGGTCACTCCCCAAGGGATTGAAGTGGACGGAGGTTCTACGGATAACTGCTCGGCGACCTTAACCATTATCAATCCAGAAGAATACGATTGTTCAGATCTGGGTGTTAGTCAAATCGTAACGCTGCGAGCAACGGACCCCGCTGGCAACCAAAGC
>JBCDIO010000173.1:0-6852 GCA_038748815.1 Bacteroidota bacterium | reverse complement strand
TCGGTTCCAAGTAGGGGGGTAATTGCTTTGCGATATTGGCTAATCGTTCGAGGTTGGTCTGATCGTAGGCCTGGGCTAACTGAGCGAGTAATTGTAAAGAGGTTGAATCAATGGGAAGGGCTTTTTCAAAGGCGTATTGGCATTGCTGATTGTCCATGCCCGCGTATCCGAAAGAAAAACCAGGAAGAGGTCGTACCCAAAAGATATTTGTTGGATGGGTCCCCTTTTGGGTAAGTAGGTCTATGGTCGTCCAAAAATTGACTTGGCAAAAAAGGTCTTCTTCGAACCAGCAATAGACCGTAGCTGTGGCAGGGATGCTTGTAATTTTTTCTATTTCTTGGAGTACCTTTTCTCGAAATAATTCAGCGGTTGTCTGCGGGTCTAGCTGCTGTAGATATGCTAGGCGCTGCTCCCAGAAGTTGGGTAGAGTGGTTCGACCGGTGGGGCCACTCACCAAGCATTCTCGAAATACGATCTGTTCCCCATAGATTTCATCTGGAAATCGTTGTTGGAGGGCGTCCCCGTTTAAGATATGATATTCCATTCGGCAGGATTTCGGGAATCAATTTAAGGAAAAGCGGTAAACTTTCTTACTTCTGGCCTCGATTGCGAGTTTAGGGCTGTACCTTAGGTCTACGAGACTTAGCTCGGGAAATTTCTCTGGCGAGTGTAGCAGGCTCCTACCGGGGCAGTGGGCGGTGGAATTTTGAAAAAGGCAGGCGGTGATAGCTCTCGTAGACCTAGGGGATTGTCGATAAAACGATCCTCTTGCTGCCACAAGAATGATTAATCCTTTAGGGCTGACTATACAAGCTCCAAAGCCGCTTCCTTAGCTCGTCTTTCATTTCAGTGACCCGTTTGCCATCGGCATTTACTAAAAGTAGAACGGCCACCTGCCGGTCGGGGCTAAGTAAGATGGCCGAAGAGAAGCTGCCTAGGCTTCCCCCGTGGTAGCTAAAGCGTTGCTCCGAACTTCCTATATGACCATTGTACCAACCCAAACTGTAGTGATCAAATCCATAATGTATCTTAGAATAGCTTGCTGCGGTTAATAAATTATCGACACCACCTAGTCCAGTAAGCTGCAGCTGAGTCAGTTTGGCTAGCTCATCGAGGGTGCACGATAGATTTCCGGCAGGCCATAAATAGGCTGGTAACTGGTCTGCTTCGTTGGGTTGAACTACACGGTACGGATTGCTCCTGATTTTGCCACCGGTTTTGGGCCGGTGCCCATGAGTTTGCTGGGGAGCTTTTTGGGCCGGATACGCAAAAGTGGGATAAACATCAACAAGCTCCAAGAAGCCCCGCACCATTTCTTCCCAAGACTTCCCAATGGCAGATTCTAACATCAAAGCGGCGACTGCGTAATTTCCATTGGAATAAAGAATCCCGTTTTCGGACAGCTCCTGTGGAGGAAGTTGTAAGGCGTAGTGAGCAAAAGGCCTAGCGGGAGATTCGAGGGATGCTAAACCATTGGGTATACCTTTCCATTCTTCGCTTCGATCATCTTCAAAAGGAGCAATTCCCGTACGGTGGCTCAAAAAATCTTGTAGGGTTTTTTCTCGGTAGTGTGGATGGATAGAATCGGCTAAGGAAGGTAAGACTTCCGAAAGAGGCGTATCCCATTGTATAAGCTCTTGCTCTACATAGTACGCACACACTAAGGCCGTAATAGCTTTGGTGTTAGAAGCCAAATGAAAAGCACAGGATGCCGTTAAGAATTCCCTGGAATTGGCATTTCTGACCCCCGAGTAAGTAGTCATCATTCTATTGGGCCGAACAATAGCCACGGCAACCCCTGGTACTTGGTAAGCAATTCGGAAAGAGTCAACCACTTCGTCTAATAGTTCCTGGGCATTCTGAGCTCGCATAGAAATCGTAAGAAAAAGCACTCCGCATAATATTAGATACCTCATACCACTAAAGATATATTTGAAAACGGAGGAATACTAAAAAAGCCTTCCACAATGCGTGCAAGGCTTTTCTTAGCGTACCGAAAAATAGCGTTAGAATTTACCGCTATTAGCCCATTCTTCTTTTGGTGGAATTACCTCTACATTATCCCAATGCTCGACGATTAAGCCATCTTCCACGCGGAAAATATCTACCTGTGCGTATTCTTTCATTCCATTCTCGTCTTTCCAAGTCGCTCTACAAAGAGTCGCTACGAAATTTCCTTGGCCCACCACCAAGTGAATATCTGTGTAGTTGAGGGGACGATTTGGCATGTTCGCCAGCTTATAAAAATGCTCCAAACCATCGGCTACATCCGGATTGTGTTGGATGTATTTTTCGGAAGAAATATAGTCCTTAATTTTAGTTGGATCTCCCCCTTCCATCAACGCATGCTCCAATAAGTCGCGAACGAGTTTTTTATTCTCCTCGGTTTTGTCTAAATCAATCACCTCGGTGGGGCCGTCAATGGAGGTATGCCCACTTGGGGTCTTAGCGTGAAAAGGAGCAATCACATCCCAGTGTTCCAAAATTTTTCCGTTGTCATCATAGCGAAAAAAGTCAGTAGTAACCCAGAGCGCAGCACCGTCATTAATATTTTGGTAGGCTTGTAAGAAGGAGTAATTCCCATCTTCCCACCCACGAACGATTTCGATTTCTCGCTTCGGATTTCGCTGTACAAATTCACTAAAAAACTCGATGAAGCCTTCTTTGCCATCCTTTACCCCGGTAGAATGCTGAATGTAGGTAGCTCCAGTATATTTATTGACCGCCTCCTCGTAATTGCCTTGCATGATTCCTTCGAGGTATAATTTCTTAGCGTTTTCTAGTTGTTGTCCCATGACTTAAATTTTGTTTGCACAAAAGTCTTTATTAAAGACCACTGATCAAAGGTAAATATGGCTATTTGTAGGGTAAAAATGGGAAGGAATTAATCGATAGGAATTCGGTAGCGTTCCACTTTCGTAGGGGTACTATCTGGCACCACTTGCTTTCCGTCCCAGCGGAAGTATTCGGTTGTTAGGACCCGTTCTATTTCCGGCCCGAGATCCGCCTCTGGATATTCTTCCCCAGGAGCAGAAGTGATCTTTATGATTTGCTCGGGTCGGCCTTCCATATCGACTGGAAAAATAATAGTAGCCCCTTCGCTATACGCACCGTCGGGGGTTCCAGTAACTTGCAGTGCATTGTGAAATTCGCTGCCATCCCAAAAAAGGATGAAGTCCCCGGTTAGACAACCGCAACCCTCGCCGCAGGGCATGTGGATGGCCAGTACTTCTTGGACTCCTGGTATGCCTTTAGGTCCAAAATTTTGTGCTGGACCAATACTGAAAGTCAGGGACGCTATCTCAATGCGAGCCACCTCTTGATTGTCTCGAAAAGCACGGATTTGATAGGAGGGTACCCGTCGACCTGACGGATGGTCCATTTCTATTTTGGCAAGGCCAGCAACAAATTTCAAACTTGGATCACTGCTACTACCAAAGGCCTGTTGAGCAATGAGGCCTCCCCAGATCCACCCTTCTTTTTCTTTGACCTGTACCCGGTACCAATGGGCATCTATCCCTTTAATGCGGGTAAGGATCTTGCCTCGTTCAAGAATCAACATGGGGGTGCCGATCGGGAGGGTAGCCATTCGCTTGGCTTGCGTGGAGGGAGCATCTCTAAGACTAACTTGGTCGGCGAGTAAATAGTGTAAAGGGGCTTCATCCGGAAAATAGTACCGCTCCACCGTTGATAGTACAAAGGAAGGTTCTGTAACGGGTTGACCTTTTCCTAGCGTACATAAAGCCAATATCAGTAGTTGGATTAAAAAGACTTCTTTGCGCATAACATTTTTTAAGCGGTACTTTAACGAATTCGAAAACGAATTACATATTCGTAGAGGACATCCATATTCTCTTTTGGAAGTTGTAGCGCAACGTGTGGATATTGAGGAAGTAAAAGTTCGTACAAGATATACGCTTCGGCGTATCCGGCCTGCACGGCTTCATTGGCTAGTCGAATGCCTTCATCTTTGCGTAATGCTTTCTTACTAGCTCCATTGAGTAAATTGATCAGGCATTCTTTTTCTTCGAGAATGCTTTCCTGGGTTCTACCAGAACCCATATCTTCTGCGTAGCCTGGCTCAAAATCCCACACAGCTTTAGTCAGGGCATAGCCAAGCCAAGCTTCTTGAAAGCGAATGTTTACCTCCTTGGGACCCACGCTGTCAATCTGGACCTGTGGGTATGCGTTAATGTCCAGATATTTCCTTTTCTGCTCGTTCAGAATTTTCTCCACCGAAGCAAGGATGCGCGGATTATTACGATTGAGAATATGACCAGTAATAGCTAAACGTAGGGCCGTATCATAGTCTCCTTGTACCGCGTAAACATCTCCCAGAAACCAATGGGTCATATAATCGATGGGATTTGCCTCTAAGGCTTGTTGGTACCAATTGGCTGCATCGTCCCATTTTCGCTCAATGCCAAAGGTTTGACCGATGTAGGTCATCATTTTATAGTACTCTGGATCGGTTTTTAGTACTTCAATATAGAAGTCTCGAGCTTTGTCATATTCCCTGGCTTCGAAGGCCTTTTCTGCTTTTTCTAGACTTGCTTGTCCTTCTTCCGAAACTTGATAACGGGTGATGGAGCTTGGGTTCTCCGGATCAGGTCGATAAAAATTATTGAAAAGTAGATTGTTACTTTGATCAGGTGCGGGGAAATCCTCCTTAGTGAGGTCAATAATGTAGCTAATTTCTGAGTCGTTCAGAATTTGCAGGATTTCGGCACCGTTGTGTAGGTCTTGCCCATAGGCTGTTGGGGCAAAAGCAGCCAAAACTATAATCCAGAATAGCTTGGTCGTTTTCATGTTTATTCTTTGGTCTTTTCTAAAAGATATTGATCTAATTGTCGGGTGCGAAGATCACTAGCTACTAATTTTTGCTGCAATAAATCGATTAACTGAGGCTCTGTAGGCTCTCGGTACACCAATTTATCTTCTCCACCGTAAAAAACAACTTTGGGCACTCCATCGGGAATTTCTCGAATGTTGGCTACCATGATATCGACGTAGCGGTTTACTTTGGTTCGTTGGAGAAAAACATCAGTGCTAAGATCCAGTACTGCTTGGTAATCCTCTTTTTCACCACTTTTCTTTTGCGTTTCAAATATAGAACATAAGACAAATTCTATTTCATTGACTTCAAGTTGCTGCATCGTTTCCCAATAGCGTGGATCCAATTTGTGAAATTCTACCTTGCTACCTTTGGAGACAATCGGAACTAGGGATAATCCCTCTAATTCCTTTAGGATGCTGTAAGCACGCTGCTGGGTGTATTGTAGGTCATTTAAAAAAACAACCTCTCCTGCTGGCCGAACTGCTTTAATTCCAGTAACGATATGATCTATTGAGGTACTCTGTGTGGTTTTTTTGTCGCGGATCAGAATGTCTTCCGTTCCTTGTCGAGCAACATTTAGAACCGTACTAAGGACCGTTAGTCGTTGTTCGGGGAGCGCATTTTGTAGCGTGCCAGCCATTAAATGCTCGGCGTAGTCGCGGTGTTTTACGGTCGGATAGGCCAAGTACTTCTCCAAGAGAGTGGTTTGGTATTCGGGATTAAAACTGTAAAGAATGGCATTGGACAATAAACACTCGGGGGCTTTTAGAACTTCACCGACCCGACTAAAGAAGATATAGGCATCCTCGTAGGTTCGAAATCGGGGTTCACCTTTCCAATAAAAAGAAGCTTTAATTTCGTCGAGAGCCTTTTCGGGCAGAGCCAACATAGTCCGATCAAAGGTGTCCAGAAAGTCAGTGACGCGCTTGATTTTCTGAATACCCCCTTGCCGCCTTGGGGCAATCTCATAGTAACGATTTGCAATAAATCGCTGACTCCAGAGATCTGGGTTCAAATAACAATTCCGTCTAATGGCCTCTAATAAGTAGTACACATATTCGGGATTGGTTGGTTGGTATAGATGAAAAGTAAAAGCTTGCTCGATGCATTGATAATATTCAAAATCTTGTAGTAAATATTTGAGAATTTCTTTTCTGGCCCGGTAGCTATTTTTTTGAAATAGGGTGGGGTCTGTTAAATTTTGGGCTTTATTTTCGGGGTCTTGTTGATCGGATAGGCGTTGGAGCATTTCTAATCGTTCCTGTGGGTGAGGATGGGTAACCCGATCTAGCTCCCATTCTGTAAAGGACCTTAGTAAAAGTTGGGCTTCCAGGCGTTTAATAATGCGGGTAGATTCGATGAGCCCCTCAATGCTATAGCCTGCCTGATTGAGCCAGCTCGCCGCCAAGGAATCGGCTTCCATTTCATTGCTGACCGAAAAAGCACTCGCCGCTCCTTTGTTGAGTAATAAGAATCCTGGCCGAAACTCTCCAGAAATGTTTTTGACAAAGCTCTGGATCGAGTGTTTTTGATAATAATGGGCTAATTCGTGGGCTAGAATGCCTGCTAACGTGGATTCATTTGGCATGTAAGCAAATAAGCCAACGTGTATGTACATCGCTCCAATGGGAGACATAAAAGCATTGTAATCTCCGTCTTTAAGTAGATAAGCCCGAAGGTATGGAGCATTCTTTAAATCCGGTGGAGTGATTTTTTTCAGAATAGTGTTGAGGTATTCTTCCATTTCGGGCCACTCGTTGTAAACATAACCGCTTTCCATAAGATACTGTAGGTCAAGACCTGCTTGATCCGCGAATTTTAAGGAAGAACGTGGATAGAGTTGTTCCCGTAAATCGATGGGGATATCTGCGTAGATTTCAGCTCGTAGTTCGTTGGGATCAAACCTGAAATGAGCAGGCAGGGTGTCCTCTGGTACGGGTGGGAAAGCTAGCCATTGGGCAGAAGTAGACAAACTAAAAAAGAAAAGTAAGAATAGGGAGAGATAAATGGTTTTC
>JBCDIO010000172.1:0-6860 GCA_038748815.1 Bacteroidota bacterium | reverse complement strand
CTGTAAGCGGGTTTTTGCCAAAGCGAATTCTTCCAAAGGCTTTTTGGTAACACGTTTCAGAATGTGCCAACCTGCTGTTGTTTGAATGGGTTCCGAATAGTCTCCGTCGTTTTCTAGTGCGAAAGCGGCATCTTCGAATGCTTTTTCGTAACGGTTAATACCGAAGAACCCAATGTATCCTCCTTTTTCGGCGGTTTTGGTGTCTTCTGAATAGTCTTTTGCGATTGTTTCAAATGATTGACCGGCAGCTAACAGTTGGTAAAGACTATCTATGCGTTCCTTGGTGATTGCCTTGTCTCCTTCTTTTGGGAAACGTAGAAGGATATGCTTGATCTCCATTTCTCCCCGGGCTGGACGACGATCATGAATGCGTAGCAAATGGTAGCCAGAAGCAGTACGAACAGGGCCGTGCAATGGACCAATGGCATTATTGTAAGCAGCTGTTTCTAGATTGTACAGGCCATTTGGAAAGAGTGCACTCACAAATCCGATATTTCCGTAATTTCTTTTGACGGAGCGATCGGCACTGTATTTTAACGCCACGGAGTCCCAGACTATACCAGCGTCAAGCTCTTCTTTGGCTTTCATGATCTTTTGGTAAGCGCGCATAGTATCTTTGGGGGAGGCATCTGGTGCCACAGCGGCCAGAATGTGGCTGATGTTGACATCCTGTTTTTGCCGCTCGTATGCTTCTTCAATGAGCTTATCGGTTACTTCCTTATCAATTAGATAAGAATCGGCCAATTGACGACGGTAGCCTTCCAGTTCGTCTTGTAGGCTAGGAATGGTATCGAGTTGCATCTCTTTAGCCTTCTGCACCTTCAGTTTAAACTTGGTGTATAATCGCAAGTACTCTTCTAATGAAGCCTCCGAAAAATCAGCCTTCTCGCCATTGGTTTTGGTGTAGATGTACTTGAATTCGGATACATGCACCGGGTCACCATTAACGGTAAATAAAACCGGGTCATCATTGGTTTGAGCACTTAGGCTCCAACTACTGAGGATCAATACACTCCAGATGATAAAACGCTTTCCCATGGAATTTTTCTTTTGGTTTGGATGTAGGATGATCGTTCAAAAACTCCGCAAAACTAGCAATTTTTAGGGGATCTCAACGGGGAGAATATCGGCATATTTACGTCAAAGACCTTTCCAAAAGGCTTTACCCCAAAGTGGGCCGTTCTAACACAAAGTGCTAATCGTTTCCCCGAAACATGGATTGTAACGAAAACCGGCCTTTCGTGGTATGGTCAAGTCGTACATTCTTACTGGAATTATATAGAGAACATTTACGGAAAGCCAGACCAACTGGGACAGGTCGTTGGTAAATCTTTAAGCCGATCATTTACCTTGCTGCTTACCTTCTCTTTACGTCTACTAGTTTCCTATGGATCTCCAAGGTCTAGTAGACGTATAGGAGGTAGATCCCTCAACCTCGATTTAAAAATCTAATTATCCAAATCAACGATTGGTAAGAATTAAGAGGCTAAAGGAGGAAAAGGCTGTCTACTCTTGGACATACACCCGAGGTACACGTGCCGAAATACTGGTGAAAACCTCATAAGGAATCGTACCCATGTGCTCGGCAAATTCCTGAACCGATATGTTAGATCCGAAAATTTCGACCTCATCTCCGGGGTGTACGCTGCGAATATGCCCCACATCCACCATACACATATCCATACAAACGTTGCCAATGATCGGAGCTCGCTGCCCACGAATCCATACGGAACCCTGACCATTTCCTAGCCGACGGGCTAGCCCGTCGGCATATCCTACCGCAATGGTGGCAATGCGTCCGTTCTCCTGAACGCGCCCCATTCGGCTGTAACCAACGGTGTCCCCCGCTCGTACCTCTTTAATCTGTGAGATCGTCGTTTTAAAACGGAAAACCGTTTCTAAATTCGATTGTACCTCCTGGCTGCCGTCAATACCATACAGTCCAATACCCAAGCGGACCATTTCGAAGTGGTATTCTGGAAATCGGATAATACCGCTGGAATTAACTAAATGGCGAGGGATCTGGATGCGGTTTAAACCCTTGACCAGCCGTTGGTGTTGCTCCAAAAATATCTGTGCTTGCCGATGTGTATACGCATCTTCCGTGGCCGTTTCGCTAGCGGCTAAATGTGAAAAAGCGGAGGCTACTTGTACCTGGGATGACTGTCTTAATAGGTCCAGCAGAGTCGAAATCTCTGTCTCCACAAAGCCCAAACGGTGCATACCAGTCTCAATCTTGAGGTGAATCGAAACGCGTTGCTCCGGATAATATCGGAGATGACTGATCAATTGCCGAAGCTGATTTAGTGAGTATATCTCCGGTTCTAATTTGTGCCGAATCAATGCATCAAAACTATTTGGGCTTACATTCAATACCATGATCGGGCGATCAATCCCTGATTTCCGCAATGTGACGCCCTCATCCACATAAGCAACCCCCAAATAATCTACTTGACAAAAATCTAGCAGGCTTGCTACTTCTAGTGCACCACTTCCGTACCCAGCGGCTTTGACCATAGCCATTAGCTTGGTCCCTTTTGGTAGTTTCTCCTGATAAACCCGCACATTATGCGCTAGTGCATTGAGGTTGATCTCTAGCTGCGTGGAATGATTTTGCTTGGCCAAGCGGGTAGCAATCCGCTCAAAAGTAAACGCCCGAGCTCCCTTTAAAAGGATAGCCTCATTCTGCAAAGAAGAAAAAGGAAAATGCGCGAGAAAAGATTGAGTATCCGGATAGAAATGAGCTTGGGTCTCTTCCGGAATGTATTGTTTGATCCACTCAATCGACTGACCGATTCCAATCAGGCGGGTGATATTGTTGGGGCTAAGTAGTCGGGCAACATCCCGATACAATTCTTGGGGTTTTTGGTCCGATTGAGGAATATCCGATAGGATCAGCGTCTTGTGTTCTTGCGTGGTTTGAGCCCGCAAAAAATGCAAGGCGATGGTTAGTCCGGTGAGATCATTATTGTAAGCGTCGTTGATCAAGGTACAGCCCTGGATGGCTTCTCGCATCTCCAGGCGCATGCCAATGGCCTCCAGGTTAGCCACCCGGTCCTGTATCTCGGCGTGCGAATAACCTAGTCGAATCATCACTAGCCAGCAGAGACAGGCGTTTTTAAAAGAGGCTTCGTCGCTCAAAGGAAGGTGCATGGTCAACGATTCCCCTTGGTAGACGGCTTTGATTGTTGTTTGAGGAGCCTTGTATTGAACGGCCATGATTTGTAAATCCGCTTCTGTATCATACCCCCAGCTAAGGCATTCCCGATCCGCAAAGTGTTCCTGTATGGCTGCTTTAACGAGGGGTTGGTCACTACCATAGAAGATCGTTTTACAGGATGTAAACAGCTTCATTTTCTCGAGTAATTTTCCCTTTCGGGAAGAAAACCCCGCGTCGTGCGCCTGTCCAATATTGGTGAGTAGGCCCCAATTAGGACGAATCATATCAGCAAGCCGTTCCATTTCTCCAGCTCGTGAAATACCCGCTTCAATAATGCCTAGTTCCATCGTATCTGGTAGACTCCAAAGACTCAACGGAACCCCCAATTGAGAGTTATAGCTTTTGGGACTGCGGCCAATCTGCCGGTCCTTTTGTAGGAGTTGAAATAACCACTCTTTAACGATGGTTTTTCCATTGCTTCCGGTGATGGCCCAAATAGGAACTTTTAAACGGGCCCTTTTGGCGGTAGCCAAAGTCTGTAGTGCTTCTAAAGCATGGTTGACCCGAATGAAGTGTGCTTCGGGATAGTCTCCTGGGTGAACGGACCTGCTAACCAAAAAAGTCCGAATGCCCTTTCGGTAGCAGTCACCCAAATATTGATGCCCATCGTGGACTTCTCCTTCAATGGCCAGAAAAAGGGTATGCTCCGTCCGGTCTAGTTTACGACTATCAAACGCCAAATGTTTGATCAGGTAGGTCCCGTTGGTAGGGCCTAGTAATTCTCCTCCGGTAAGCGTCGCAATTTGTTGGATCGAATAGGCGATGGGAAATTATTTTGGATTAAAGATCGAAACCAATGTCGCTACGGAAATTCTTCCCGGCGAATTGAATCTGTTCGGCCGTTTGGTAACTAGCTTCCAGGGCTTCCTTGAAGTGATTTCCATAGGAGGTGATAGCCAAGACTCGACCCCCATTGGTCACGATTTGTTGCCCCTGCGCTTTGGTACCTGCATGAAATACCAGAGAATGAGCGTCTATATCAAGCCCATCAATGACTTTCCCTTTCTCGTAAGAACCGGGGTATCCTCCGGAAACGAGCATCACTGTACTTGCGCTGCGGGGGTCTAAAGTCACTTGTTGTTGAGCCAGGGTGCCTTGCTTGATGGATTGCATTAACGGTACCAGGTCACTTTGTAGCCGTGGGAAAACAACTTCAGTCTCCGGATCTCCCATACGGCAGTTATATTCGATTACGTAGGGTTCTCCTTGTACCAGAATAAGGCCGAAAAAGATAAATCCTTCGTAGCGAAGCCCATCTTCTTGTAAACCCCGAACGGTGGGTTCGATGATTCGGGTCGTCACTTTATGCATGATCTCCTCACTCACAAACGGAACGGGAGAAACGGCCCCCATCCCTCCGGTATTGAGTCCAGTATCGCCTTCTCCAATCCGCTTATAGTCTTTTGCTTCCGGTAGAAGTTGGTAAGATTTCCCATCGGTTAACACAAAAACAGAAAACTCAATACCATCCAGAAATTCTTCGATGACTACCCTGCTACTAGCATCGCCAAACTTTCCGTCCAACATCAGGGCTAACTCCTCGCAAGCTTGTTCGGTATCGTTCAGTATTAAAACCCCCTTTCCGGCGGCCAGCCCGTCGGCTTTTAGCACATAGGGTGGCTTTTGAGAACGGATGTATGCGAGTCCCTCGGGCAGAGAAGCAGGTGTGAACTCCCGATAGGCGGCCGTAGGGATATTCCTTTTTTCCATAAATACCTTAGCAAAAGCTTTACTCCCTTCTAGCTGAGCGGCTTTCTGAGTAGGACCTACCACCTGAATTCCTTGTAGCACTGGATCGGCCAGAAAATGATCGGTGATCCCCGCCACGAGGGGAGCTTCTGGCCCCACTACCACTAGTTCGATGCCTTGGTTTAGGCAGAAAGCGCCAATGGCCTCAAAATTATGGAGATCGAGGGTTACGTTTTCTCCCAACGATTGGGTACCCGCATTCCCCGGTGCAATAAATAAGGATTCGCACAAGGGACTTTGTTTTATTTTCCAGGCGAAGGTGTGTTCCCGACCTCCGCTTCCTAGGATTAAGATATTCATACCAAGGTATGGTTAGTGGTTGCTGATGGAAGTTTGCGGCGCAAAGATAAGAGTCTATTACCGATTGTTGGCAAGAATGAAAAAATCCTGCTAGCGGCTTAGCGGGTGTCAAAAGATTGATATTCCTGCGGGGAAATAGATTGGGACTTTCTTATGGGTAAGGTTTGTATCCGACCAGGTTCAAAAAAATGCACGATTCAGTACTTGCCTGCTGCGGTCAAGCAGGCCTGTCTACTGCCAGGTAGATCCGTCTACGAGAGCTAGCCCCGAGTGCTCGCCCCGAGGACTCGGGGCTAGACGGATCTGCCTTCGCGGGCAGATAAATTCAGAAGTTACCCTCTTTTTCTTTGGATAATTATAAAAGGTAAGAATCGAAGGTTATTAAGACTTATAGCACTGTCTTTGGATCCTTTGTATGAGCGTTCAAGGAACCCCTGTACATGATGAAATGGTCTGATTCATTTCCAAACCACATTGCTTCGGGTATAGCTGCTAGCCAAAAGATAGGCAGCAATTTTGGCTTGAAGGGGTTCTGTGAAAGAGAAGGGTAAATGCCAGGAACTAGACTGTCATAATGCGGTCAGGCGAAAGATGCGCCTTCTTTTATGACACCGATTCTATTTCCTTTTTTGTACTTTCGTACTCTTGTCTAACGAGGCGACCATGATTCACTATGTCAAAGGGGAGATCACATTCAAATCTCCCACCTTTATTATCGTAGAGGCTGGAGGTTTGGGTTATCAAATCTTCATTAGTCTACACACCTACGGGAAAATCGAGAAACTAGAACGGGTTAAAATTCTGACTTACTTCCACGTGAAAGAAGATCAGCAAACCCTGTATGGCTTTGCGGAACCCGCGGAACGTGGATTGTTTATCCATCTAATATCCGTTTCGGGCATCGGGCCAAATACCGCTCAATTAGTACTATCATCCTTGAATACCGATGAAGTCCGAGGCGCTATTCTAGCGGAAGATTCAGCTACTTTCAACCGAGTGAAAGGCATCGGCCCAAAGACAGCAAAGCGAATCATTTTAGACTTGAAAGACAAAATTGCCAAAGAATCTGGCGAAGATGCGCCCAGCTTACTTCCAGTGGACAATACGATCCGTCAAGAGGCGTTATCTGCATTGGTGGCACTGGGCTTTAACCGGGCCGCCGTACAAAAAACACTGAATGGCTTACTTCGGAAAAATCCGAAGATTACGCAAGTGGAAGCACTTATCAAATTAGCCTTGAAGCAGTTGTCTTCTTAGACAAAAGACCTGCTCCAACCAATCGACAAACTCCCGTTGGATAGGATGTTAAAGTTGAAAATCGACATAAAATGTCGATAGGAAGGGCGTTTGAAAAGCGAAAATGTCAAAAGTGTCGCCGACCTTTTTGTATTTGCGAAAAGACTCGGCTTCGTAAGTAACCGCACAATTCGGCAGTTTTATGGCCTAATTAGTTGCCCATGGTCTAATTAGAAGACAAATTGCCGCGTTGGAGCAATCCTATGAAATAATTTTATAAAAACGCGTAGGCTTAATCGCCACATGTACGTTTTATGAAGCGACTATTACAACTATCAATCGGATCCGCATTCCT
>JBCDIO010000171.1:0-6877 GCA_038748815.1 Bacteroidota bacterium | reverse complement strand
TGGCGATCGCGCAGGCGATCGCCATTTATGCGAACTTCAGTCTGTGGTGTTTGGTAGCGGAGTAAAGAACGAAAGGTGGCTTGCAGATAGACCAAGCGACTCATTTTTCCGCCGTTGGCCAGCGATTGCTCTACCTCATAGACTACATTGCCGTCATAGGCCATACCCAGAATGTTGACAAAAAAGCGGGAACGGCGTATTCCTTCCAGCTCGTAGCTTACCTGCCCAATATCCTGCAGCTGGCTTTGTTCGCCTTTGATCATTTGAACCAAAGCTTGCGTATCGGTAGGTAAGCGATAGGTTTTTATCCAATCGTTGCCAGTGCCAACGGGCCATAGTCCATATAAAATGTCGGTAGAAGGAACAGAATTTTGCCGCATAATGCCATTCACCACTTCGTGATTAGTACCGTCTCCTCCTACGGCCAGAATGCGTTTAGCGCCCTCCCGAATAGCGGCTTGTGCCAATTCGGTAGCGTCGCCCCGCTTTTGAGTCCACAGTATCCGAAAATCGATTTCCGCGTTACGAAGTGCCGCCGCTGCGGTGTTCCAGGCCCTAAGGGCTTTTCCACCGGCACTAGCCGGATTAACAATTATGGTCCACTGGGATGGTCCTTCTATTTGCATATTCTGCCAAATTAATCGAAAAACCCTTGCCTTCAATCCAAAAGTCCACAATAATCCAACTAGAATTGGTTAATTAGCCGCCATGGAATACGTACTGCAACTCGAGCACATCACTAAAGCCTACCGTCACCACCTGGCGGTTGACCAAGTTAGCTTTCAGGTACCCAAGCAGTCCATCTTTGGTTTATTGGGTCCCAACGGAGCTGGGAAAACATCTCTGATCCGAATCATCACAACCATTACCCGTGCCGACTCGGGCAGAGTCATTCTCAATGGTCAACCTCTAAATAGTAAACACCCTACACAGATCGGCTATATGCCCGAAGAACGGGGGCTTTACAAGAAAATGAAAGTAGGGGATCACTTACTTTACCTGGCCCAGTTGAAGGGTTTGAGCAAATCCGAGGCCAAACACCGAATTCAAGGATGGCTCGAAAAATTTAGCATTGAAGATTGGTGGAATAAAAAGATCGAAGAACTTTCTAAGGGTATGCAGCAGAAGATCCAGTTCATTTCTACGGTGGTGCATCGTCCACAGCTCCTCATTTTGGACGAACCGTTTTCTGGCCTAGACCCTATCAATACTAATATCATTAAAGAAGAGATTGAACTCCTTCGACAAGAGGGCGCTAGTATCATTTTCTCGACCCACCGGATGGAACAAGTGGAGGAAATCTGCGAACATATTGTGCTGATCAATCAAGGACGGAATATCCTCGAAGGCCGAGTACAAGAGGTGCGTGAACAATTCAAGGAGAACCAATTTGACATTCGTTTTGCGGGCACCTTATCGGATCGCCTACGGGATCAACTGCACATTCTGGACGAAAAACCGAATGCTCTCACCTTGCAGGTAGATTCTAATACCGATCCCAATCAGCTATTGCATCAGTTGATGCAGGGTGGATTAAGCATCTTAGGATTCCAGGAGATTCTGCCCACCCTCAACCAAATCTTTATTCAACAAGTAGAGCATCAGACCCCATTAGTATGAAAAAACTTGGACTCATCATACGGCGCGAATACCTATCGCGGGTAACCAAGCGTTCCTTCATTTTAGCCACTTTGCTAACCCCATTGGCCATCATTCTTTTCATGGTCATTGTAGGACTCATTTTCTCGTACCAGGGGGATGATGTGCAAAAGGTAGCCATCATTAACGAAGCTCAACTCACGTTGAAGCCGGCTGATTTAAATGGTAATCAGAATTTGCAGTTGGAAATTGTAGACCAGGACTTGGAGACGCTACGCGCCCAGTTTGAGGAGCTTGACTACAACGGTATTCTGGTCATTCCAGCGGTAAAGAACATCTATGCCGGGAGTCACACCCTGTACTATTATTCCGAAAAAAATCCGACCCTTTCGGTAGAGACGGATTTGAAGCGGATCGTTGACAAGCGCCTTCGAGATTATAAGATTGCCGCTTTACAAATCGAAGAGCGGCAGCTAAAAGCCTTGGATACAAAGGTTGATTTAGATCCCGAACCAATAGCCGCCGAAGAAGATTCTGGCAGTAAGATCACCAATGTAGTTGGAGCCGGAATAGGTGGCTTTATGGGTTTTTTCATGTATATGGCCGTCTTCATTTATGGGATGATGGTGATGCGCTCGGTGATGGAAGAAAAGACGAATCGGATTGTGGAGGTCATGATCTCATCGGTCAAGCCTTTCGAGCTTATGATGGGGAAGATTATCGGGGTAGGAGCAGTGGGTCTCACGCAACTGACCGTTTGGGCTTTACTTATTCCCATTTTGAGTTTCTTGGCGAATTTATTCTTTGGCTTTGATATGAGTGGAGGTGGCCCTGATCCAACGGCTGCAATGGCAGAAATTGATGCCGATGCCGAGGAGATGCAAAGCATGATGGTTCAAATGGCCAATGAGGTGCAGAATATTCCTTGGCTGCGTATTATTCCACTATTTCTGTTTTACTTTCTAGGTGGTTACTTTCTGTATGCCTCTCTGTTTGCGGCCATTGGCTCGGCTATGGGAGACGATTATGGAGAAAGTCAGGCTTTGACTATTCCGATTACCATACCGGTCATTCTGGCCTTTTACATCATGTTTGTCACCCTCGAAAATCCCAATAGTAGCTTAGCGATATTTTCTTCTATTTTCCCATTATTTTCGCCCATTGTGATGCCAGCTAGGCTGGCTTTTGATCCACCGATTTGGCAAACGATCGTCTCCGTGTTGGTACTGGCGGGATCCAGTGTTTTCTTTATTTGGCTATCCGGTCGAATCTACCGGGTCGGTATTTTGCTGTACGGGAAGAAGGTCACCCTACGAGAGCTCGGTAGATGGATTTTTTCTAACCAATAATGGATTTAGAAACTAGCCATTGCCAAGGTGGCCAAGCTAATCTGTACATTGGGAATTTCTAGTAGCCGTAGGGCACAGGCTTCTAGGGTTGCTCCAGTAGTAAGTACATCGTCGACCAGAAGGATGTGCTTTTGCTCGAAAGCAAGCCCCTTTTTGCTCAGGGAGAAGGCACCCTGTACATTCGCTTGACGTTCCATTTTACCTTTAGCTGTCTGGGTTTCCGTGTAAACCGAGCGATGGAGCATTTGCTCGTCAATTGGAATATGTAGTACCGATTGCATCCCCACCGCGATGGAGGCACTCTGATTATAGCCACGGAGGTGTTTTTTGCGCGGATGCAGAGGTACTGGAACCAGAATATCCGGTGGAGTCCAATCGGGGAGTTGCTGCATCTTTTGTCCCACCAAGCGTCCTAATAAGACTCCAATTTGGGGACGATCTTGGTATTTAAGCTGATACAACACCTTTTCAAGATTACTGCCCGTTTGTAAGAAAAACCCACAATAGGCTCCATGCAGGGGTATCCGACCAAAAAATCGATCGGTAAAAGAATTTTCTCGGTAGGTCCGAAAATGGCTTTCTGGCAAATCCGTTTGACAAGAATGGCAAAAGACCCGGTGGGAGGGAATGGGTTCCGAGCAATGAAGGCAGAGGTGCGGAAAAAATACATGCCCAAGGCTCTCGAAACTGTTTTTCAATAAGGTATACATATTGGTTTTTACGCAAGAAAAAACGCCTGCCTCGCATTAGCAAGACAGACGCATCAAAACAAAACGAAAAACCAACTTTAAACAAGTCTTTTATATACGTTACTAACTATAAGTTAGTCTTTTTTGTTGTCAGCTAACTGTTAATAATTTCTTAACAAGATAAGTACGTGATTTGTTAAGATAATGCCCAGATTTTCAGCTAGTTTGCTCCTCGTAGAATGACATCTACATCTTTCTCATTCCCATTACGCAGAATGGTAAGTGTCAAAGAATCTCCGACTTTTGAACGCCCAATTATTTCTTGAAGTTCCGGAGCGGATTTAATAGAACGTCCGTCGACACCGACAATTACGTCCTTGGGGAGTAGTCCAGCGTACTGGGCAGAACCACCGTCGGCTATGTTATCAATGATAACGCCCTGTGATACCGAAAGATTCTCTTCTTGGGCGTACTCGGCATTTAGCTCGATGATTCCTACTCCTAAATATGCCCTCTGATAGCTTCCAAATTCAATAATATCGTCTACTATTTTCGTCATTATATTGACAGGAATAGCAAATGAGTAGCCTTGGAAATAGCCCGTTTGGGAGGAGATGGCGGTGTTGATCCCCAATAGACGGCCTTCGGCATCTACTAAAGCTCCGCCACTATTGCCTGGGTTAACGGCGGCATCGGTCTGGATAAAGGACTCAATCGCTTCATTCGTATTAATGATATCGATATCTCGGCCTTTAGCACTAATAATTCCAGCGGTAACGGTAGAGGTCAGATTCAGGGGGTTACCAACGGCGAGTACCCATTCTCCCACCTGCGCTCGATCGGAGTCTCCGATATCTAAGGTCGGGAATCCATTCCCTTCAATTTTGATCACCGCAAGGTCCGTATTTGGATAGGAGCCAACGATTTCCGCTGAGAACTTCCGGTTATCTGATAAGGTAACCTCTAGCTCATCGGCAAATTCTACAACGTGGTTATTCGTGACGATATATCCGTCTTCGGTGTAAATAACCCCCGATCCCGTTCCTTGCTTGGGCCCGTTGAAGCCAAAGGGATTTCCAAAATCAAAGTCCTCACCAAAGAAGAAGCGGAAGGGATCATTATTTTCTTGATTGCGATTATCGACCGTTTCTTGGCTTTCGCGGGCTTCAATGTGCACAACGGCTGGAGTTGCTTTAGCGGCGGCCATCCGAAAATCAAAACCGGGGCTCGCCGGAACCGGGGCAGAATTGACATATTGATATTTAGCGGTAGCGGGGGCAGTGGTTACGACTTGCGTGGCTGGTGCGGGATCTAAAAAGTGATCACCAGCGAGTACCAATAGTCCTCCAATTAGTCCGGCTGCCACAAGGGAAAGTACCTGTTTCATATAGATGGATTTTTAATCTTTCAAATTGTCGGGGCTGAAAGTTGACAAGTCCCAGTAGTAAATGTATTTTGGTTTTATTAACGCCTTACTGAAAAGACTGTTATGATCCGAAATTTGGTTTAACGATACCTTAACAAGGATGCATATTTTATTCTTTTCGTGGCGTTTTCCTCCCCTTTTATTAGAGCTCTGAGCTGGCAAAATCCAGATCACCACTGGGTGCCTTCTATTCTTTACTAAAGAGTAGTCCAGCCTTCTAAAAGTTGTCAAACGAACAAATTTTCTTAGCAAAGCAGCCAATAGGAAGGCGTGTTTCGTTTTAATGACATGAACGCTGTGCTGGGCGGAGCGCCCCTAACCAAAAACCTACATCAGAACCAGATTATTTAACCGGTTTAACTCAATAGAATATTGAGAATGACCGTTTTTCTTTCAATCACCGAAAGATGATGTATTTTAGACCCACCGCAGAAATGGCGACCCAAAAGCAAGCAGTTACCATGAAGTACCACATTGGGGAGGAAAAGGAAATTGAGACCCTTTTGCGCCCCGAAACTCCCCTTGAAGAGACCATTCTACGACAAGAGGAATTTCGGATGGGACTGATGTGGGGAGAACCAAGATACGGTCACCCTGAAGGTAAGGTCGCCCTCCACGTGCGTGAGGTCTTAGACAACGTGGACCAACTACCGATTGACGAAGAAACACGGAGTAAACTCCGCTTGGTAACGCTCATCCACGACACCTTCAAATACCAAGAGAAAAAAGGCTTCCCACGGGATTGGTCTCAGCATCACAGCATGCTCGCGCTACAATTTGCAGAACAATTCATTTCCGATCAATTAGTACTCGATACCATCGAACTACACGATGAGGCTTACTATGTATGGCGGGGTATTCACCTTTATCGGCAACCGCAAAAAGCCCAAAAGCGGCTCAATAATCTACTCGCGCGGATGAAGGGAAATATGCAGTTTTATTACCTTTTCTTCAAGAGCGACACCTGCACTGGGGATAAGACCTTAGCGCCCTTAAAGTGGTTTGAATCAACCATGCCGGGCATTGAGTATTTCCCCCTACGCGGCATTTAGCGGAGTACAGTCTCTAAGACTCGATACGCTTGAATTTCTGGGAAAGAAGCCAAGTGGAGTCGATAAAAATCCAACAAATTTCTTAGGAGTATTTTCCGGTCTTGGCGTTGCATGCGCAAGGCACAACAATCCAATGCATCCGAACGCAATATCTTACCCAGAATGGCACTGTGTTCTTCCTGCAGGTAGTTGGGGTGGCGCGGTGCTTGTGCAACGAAGGAACCTTCTTCTAGGTCGAAGAAAGGGGTCTCGGACGTACACTGACCATCGGGGAAGAAGCCTAGGTATTGACTTAGCCCGCAGAGAAAGTAGAGGTGAAAATTTCCGATGGGTCCTTCTTGCTGATCCAACCATTGAAACGAATTACAGAGGTAGCGGTAGAGTCCTTCGTTGGGTTCTTCTTCCCGGATGGTTTTACGAGCCACTTCGATCATGAATAAGCCAACGGCTCCTTTGAGCACATCAAAAGGAATGGATTGGTAGATAAATCCGGTTTTCACTTCCTTAACTCGATTGAGGGCCTTATCCGAGCGATCATAAGCCACCAAGTCAATCATGGACATAACCTGCACTGCTGAGATGGGGATACGAGAGCGTGCTTTACGCACTCCATGGAGAATGTAGGAGCGCATACCTACGGCTTGGGTGTAGACATCCAGAATGACGCTGGTGTCGCCGTATTTTTGCTGTCTGAAAACGATGCCAGAAGTTTTGATGAGCATATTAGTAGGACAAGCTAGAAGCGGCTAAGTTTTGGAAAAT
>JBCDIO010000170.1:0-6888 GCA_038748815.1 Bacteroidota bacterium | reverse complement strand
GTCGGAATATTTAACACCACCTTGGATAAGTGCTTTGACCCGCCTAGGCGGGTCATATCAGGCCATGCAAATACTCGTAATTTTTGTAGATAAACGTTCCAATCCACCTAGGCAGATCGCAACACCACATACCACCGAGCCAGTAGTTTTGCCCCTACTCCGCTGGGGTATTCTTTGCCATTGAAATAGCTATAAATTTTGGCGATAATCTTCACCTCGCCTTAGCCGATCGGATCACTTCACTTCACTGCGCTAGAAGCATTTTCCCCGCTTCTCTGAGCATTCCCCGCCATGCAAACAGTCGTAAGCTTTAGCGATAATCTACACCTCGCCCGGGCCGATCGCAACACCACATACCACCGAGCCAGAAGTATTGCCCCTACTCCGCCGGGGCATTCCCTGTTATGAAAATAGCTGTATAGCTTAGAGTTATCCTCGACCCGCCCGGGCGGGTCGGAACCCCTAACACCATCTGGGATAATTGCCTTGACCCGCCTAGGCGGGTCATACCCATTCTTAAGCTGCCAACCTATAAGATCAGGATAACTTAAACCTCCAAGGAATGCCAGTGCTTAGTACGTAAGTAAATCCACGAAATAACCAAAACGATTACCCAATAGAAGATTTCTGCCGCCCAGGCCCACTCCAGACCACCTTCCAGGATATTTACTACCACATGGATATAGGAGATATAGACAATCACGCAGATCGTCTGTACAATAAGACCATAAGTGGTAGCACCCGTTGCCGCCAAACCGTTGAAGAAAACACCCCCCACCGAAAAGAAAATCAAAATACCCAGTAGCACATAAAAGACCGGCTGTGCCTCCTTAATCAGGTTTGCTTGCTTTAGCTCCGTTTGCTCCTCCCCTTTTGTTAGACTCGCTTCGTCTAGAGAAATAACTTCTACTTTCGGCTGTTCGACTTCTGCTTCCACCTGCCCAAGCACCTGCACATTTCCGGAACCGAGCAGTGGAAATAAGACCTGTGATGGAAACAGTAGCACCGGAAGAGAAATAGCTAAGGTCGTTACTAAAGAGATGTAGGACGTTTTCAAAGTAATCGGGAAAACAGCTTGCCGCTTTTGCGCCCCTATGAAATTACTCACCAAAGTATTAACGCCCGAAGCAAAGCCCCAAGTGGGAATGGACAGAATCAGATAAACCATCCTCACCAAATTGGTTACCGCAAGCTCCCGTTCTCCCAAATTCTCCACAATGCTGAAGAATACGAACCAAGATCCTAAACCCACTATAGCCTGCGCCACAATCGGAGCCGCCAGGAAATAGATCTGCTTAATGAGGGTAAAGTCGATACTTGGCAACCGAAATAACTGGTACGTTCTGGCCTTTTTATCCAACAACATGTAAACTACAAAGACCACGAAAGCCACCACTTCTGCAATAGTACTCGCGAGGCCGGCACCGGCTATACCCATTTCGGGTAGCCCCCAGGCACCGTAAATCAATCCGTAATTGAGTACAATATTGACTACCGCCAGAATGATTGTATCTACAATAATAAAGGTCGTGCGAGCTACTCCGGTATATAGGGCTATAATCGCAACACCTAGATAACTAAAGAAGACCCCGTAGGATCGATATTCTAAATACTCTAGGCTTTTAGCCTTGATTTCGGGAGAATCGACAAAGAAGGAGAAGAAGTAGTCCCCACCGTACTGCATGAATAGGAACATGAGAATGGCCAGCCCCAATTCAAAATAGGTCATGGCGTAAAAGGTACGCCCAATTTTACCCCAGGCATTTTCGCCCATTCGACGGGCGATCATGATCTGACCACCCCGAGAGAAACCATAGCCGATTGCAGCAATAATGAGGTAGAAAACCCCAACAAAACCAATGGCTGCAAAATCGGCTTCGCTTACGTGAAAAAGGAAAACACTGTCACTTAAAGCAACGACGTTTTGCGCGGCCGACCCCAACATAATCGGAGCCGAAATGGCAAAGATCTGCTTATAAGTAGTTTTCAGTGACATGCGTTTGTTTACCTAATCCTAAAAAGACGCTACTAGCAAATAACCAGTAAGGCAAGGGTACTATCGGACAGTGGTGGATGGTTCGTTTTGACGAACGGAAGCGCGATTAATCCAAGGATGTTTTCATTAGCCAATCCATGGTGACTTCTTGCCCAAATTGAAAAGGGGCTTTACGGAAGCAGGAGAATCCGTGCCGTTCATAAAATCGAATCCCAGCCCGGTTTTCAAACCAAACCAATAACCACATCCACTCGTTCCCTTGATCTTTTGCTTGGGTCATCAGTTGCTGTAGTAAAAAACTACCACCTCCCTGGCCCCAGTAAGGTCGCAGCAAATATAGCCTTTGTAATTCAATAGCTCGACAATTTTCGAGTTCCGGTGGGTTTTCTCCGGCACGTAGTTTGCTGTAGCCGATCAATGTATTTTTTTGGTACAAAAAGTAAAACTGATTGCCTTCGTCCATTAATTCGCAAGCTAGGACCTCTTCATTTAGGTTTTCTGCAATATATTGCACTAAGTTCACGGCGGTTTTGGGACTCCAATAGGCCTGTCGAAAGGTCTCTTGAGATAGTTGAATAAGGGAATCTAAATCCGTAGAGCCCACCCGCTTCAAATGAAAGGCGTATACGATTTTCTCCAATTTATTTTTATTCGTTTCGAAGTGCATTATCTTTGATTGTTCATCTATTGTCGCTTGATCAGAATCGCTGCGATTGGCCCTACATACTCTAAGTAAAACTCCCCTAACTGGCCTGTCTAAGATCCAAGCAGCTGTCCGCCCATTAGGTTAGTATAGCTTGCTTATTTTCATAATAATAGAACACGTTCTTTTCAAACTTAAGCAAAACTAAAGAGCTATGAAAAACCCACAGCACCCCAGTGTTGTTACCTTATTTTTAGTGACATTTACGATGCTCCTCTTTGTGGGCTGTGCCTCCGATGGAGAACAAAGCCCCGAAAAACAAATCACCGGTATGTATTTGAAAAGTGACCTTACCCCACCCGATGCCGCGCAGAAACCGAAAGAACTTACCACCCACGGCGATACGCGTATTGATAACTATTATTGGCTCAACCAACGGGAAGATCAGGAAGTGCTGGACTACCTGAATGCCGAAAACGACTACACAAAAGAAATGACTAGCCACCTGGAAAGTTTTCAGGATGAGCTATTTGATGAAATTGTCGGTCGCATCAAACAAGATGACGCCTCCGTACCGTACCGCGACAATGGATTCTGGTACTACACTCGCTACGAGGAAGGTAAAGAATATCCTATCTACGCTCGCAAACCCGGCACTATGGATAATGAGGAGGAGGTTATGCTCAACGTTAATGAGCTGGCCAAAGATTACGCCTTCTACCAAGTAGGTAGCCGTTCCATTAGTCCTAACAACGAAATTTTGGCATTTGGTGAGGATACCTTGAGTCGCCGCATCTACAACATCCGGTTCAAGAATCTGAAAACGGGTGAAATGCTAGAAGATTATATTCCCAATACCGGCGGTGGGGCCGTTTGGGCCAATGATAACAAGACCCTCTTCTATGCTGTAAAGGACGAAGCCTTGCGCTCGTACAAGATCTTCCGACACACCCTAGGAACTCCAGCCACGGATGATGTCGAAGTATTCCACGAAGCGGATGAAACCTTCTCGGCCTACGTTGGAAAAACGAAGTCCAAAGAATATATCATCATTGCTTCTTTCCAAACCGTCTCTACCGAATACCGCTACTTAGATGCGAATGATCCAAATGGTAGCTTCAAAGTAGTGCAACCCCGGGAACGGGATCTAGAGTATTCACTATCGCACTACGGTGACCACTGGTACATTCGTTGCAATCTCGACGCCCGCAACTTCCGCCTAATGCGGACACCAGTCACCGCAACCACCAAAGACAACTGGGAGGAAGTAATCCCTCACCGGGAAGATGTTCTACTGGAAGGCGTTGATATTTTCAAAGATTACCTGGTCGTCAGTGAACGAATCAAAGGGATTACCCAACTGCGCGTGCGCCCCTGGGATGGTTCAGAAGAGCATTATCTCGATTTTGGCGAAGATGCCTTCTCCGCTTATACTTCTGTCAATCCAGAGTTTGATACGGATCAGCTTCGGGTCAGCTACACCTCTCTGACCACCCCAAGCTCGGTGATGGACTACAATATGAAGGATAAAACCTTCAAGCTATTAAAAGAGCAAGAAGTCGTTGGTTCTTTTGATAAAACCAATTACCGGTCGGAGCGAATCTTCGTCAAAGCCCGGGATGGAGTAGAAGTGCCTGTTTCGATTGTCTACCATAAGAATACCGAAATCAACGGCGAAGCTCCTTGCCTACTGTACGGTTATGGTTCCTATGGTTATAGCATGGACCCTTACTTTAGTTCCGTACGCTTGAGCTTGCTAGACCGTGGTTTTGTGTACGCTATTGCCCATATCCGGGGTGGAGAAGAAATGGGCCGCCACTGGTACGAAGATGGGAAACTATTGAATAAGAAAAATACCTTTACCGATTTCATCGATTGTGGACAGTACTTAATCGAAAACAGCTACTCCAGTGAAGAAAAGCTCTTCGCCATGGGAGGTAGCGCTGGAGGATTATTGATGGGCGCCATCTCCAATATGGCACCGGATCTCTGGGCGGGTATCGTTTCGGCTGTACCTTTCGTAGATGTGGTAACTACCATGCTCGATGAGTCAATTCCTCTAACTACTGGGGAATACGACGAATGGGGGAATCCAAACGATCCTACGTATTACGAATACATTAAATCCTACTCTCCCTACGATAACTTGGAAGCCAAAGACTATCCACCCATGTTGGTGACTACTGGTTTACACGATTCTCAGGTACAATATTGGGAACCAGCTAAGTACGTAGCTAAACTACGGGATTTGAAAACAGATAAGAATCCACTATTGCTACATACCAATATGGATGCCGGACACAGTGGTAAATCGGGGCGTTTCCAACGTTACCGCGAAACAGCATTAGAATACGCTTTCATGCTAGACCTAGCCGGTAAAGCTCCAATGGCTAACTAAAGGATGGGGAATTAATAACGGTCCGAAATAGGAGTAGATTGTTTTGTGCCTGAACGAACAAGCAGTCCAAATTGGACACTTATTGTTTCCGTATCCTTAGCCAGCCCTTCTACACGACACGATAAAGAGGCTGTCTCCTTTACCTGGAGACAGCCTCTTTTTGCTTTGTAAGCATGTTCCGGTAATGTCCCACCCGAGATTAACCCAACGACCCGAGAAATACTCCCTCCTTCCTCTGGGTAGTAAGCTCCGTACGCTTCTCAAGAACTCAGGCACGAATCTCATTCTCGCAAAGGACCTAAAGGCAGCGCAAAGGTCACTCTTATAACTACTTACTGGTGTCTCTCTACTGAACGTTCTTTACCTTAAAAGAATGTGCCTCCAGCCAACGAAACAACTACCTCATCGCGTCTACCCTAAAAAGACCGTTTATGAAACAACTATTATGGACTCTAATGATCACTTTGATGAGTGGTCTCGCTTGCTTACATTCGCAAACTTTTTTTTATCTAGAAGAAGTGCAAATCAGCCCAACCGCCCCCTCTCCCACGGATGAGGTAATGGTCACTCT
The DNA here is from genome assembly GCA_038748815.1 of Bacteroidota bacterium. Classification (GTDB taxonomy): domain Bacteria; phylum Bacteroidota; class Bacteroidia; order Chitinophagales; family Saprospiraceae; genus JBCDIO01. Next base: position 1,280 of record JBCDIO010000170.1, on the reverse strand, counting down.
TTCTGGCTTAAAATCGACTCCTTGCGCCTTTCAGGAGTCCACCGACATTTACGTAGTTGGTGATCAGGCTAACATCGATATGTGCTGGAATGATACAGCAGCTTGTATTGCCGTACTTGATCCTTGGGCCGAAACCTACAGTTTAGGGAATTTGAACGCTGGCAACTACACACTCAATCTAGGTGGATGTAATCATAGTGGAATTGGAAACACGTACACCTTTTCGGTGAGCGGGCAAGTAGCTCCGACAGCCCTTTTTGAATTATCGACCAGTAGTGGCTGTTCGCCGGTAACCGTTGATTTCACCAATCTAAGTACCAATGCGGATACCTACTTCTGGGACTTCGGAGGAGAAGGGAGTAGTACGATGGAAAATCCAAGCTTTACCTTCGTCAGCAATGGAACCTTCCAAGTAACCTTGGAGGCAACTAATGCTGGGTCCGGTGAAACAGCGTTGTTCGTTCTGGAAGAAGCAGTAACCGTTTACCCAGTGCCCTTAATCTCTCTCGGACCGGATGTTACTATTAATGAGAATGAATCGGTGACACTTAATCCAGGCACCGGATTTACCACCTACGAATGGTCAGACAATTCTACTGGGGAAGAACTGGTATTTGCAGGTAGCCAGAATGGCCCTGGTACCTACACCATTAGCGTTACAGTTACCGATACCAATGGATGTACAGGCTCGGCATCCATCAATATTACGGTGGAAGAAGGTCCGAATAGCGTTTTTACTCCGCAGACAGCCGCTACCACTTTAATGGTTAGCCCCAACCCAACCACCAGTGATGTTGTGCTACAAGGCTGGCCGTCGGACTTCGCGCCCCAGCAAGTTCAAGTCTACCTATCGAATGGTCAACAGATGAAAGTGCCCTCCTTCCAAATGCATAAAGGAGGGGTACAGATAGATCTTTCCAACTACCCATCGGGCTTACTTTGGGTCGTGTTACTTGACTCCAATGGACAACAACTAAGTGCAAGAATCATTAAGCAATAGTATCAATAGGTTCAAGGCTTGGCCTTGAACCTATTTTTCTTTTCCGTATTATTATCTTGGTTCATTCATTAAAACCAAGAAATATGTTGCGTTTTCTACTTACCCTTTCCTTCTTTTTTAGCCTTGGTTCTTTTCTGCTTGCCCAACATACCTTTTCGATCGTAGCCGTCGACGTTGCTACCGGTGAAGTAGGTAGTGCCGGTGCCACTTGTTTGACGAGTGACGACTGCGGTGGTTGTGGTGGTGCAGTGATCATTAGTGACCTAGTTCCCGGCCGCGG
>JBCDIO010000169.1:0-6890 GCA_038748815.1 Bacteroidota bacterium | reverse complement strand
GACGAAGATCGACTAACCATTACTCGAGAAAATACGGCCCGCCAACCCCGGGTTGACATCTACCAGCCGTCCCGGAATCCCTTTGAAACCAATAACCCAAGACAAACGGTACTCGCCAATGTAGACAACGTCAATAATCGCTCTGAAATCGAGGTCTCCCTCAATGGACGTCGCATAAGCAACTGGCAGTTTAGTGCTGGACGAGTAACGGTTAATCTAAATCTAAGTCCTGGCAATAATACCGTACGGATTGAAGCTAATACCCCCGATGGCTATGCCTCCGATGAAACCAGACTCGTTTACGGTGATCCAGGACCAAGCCAAAATCCACCAACGGTCAACATTACTCGCCCCATTGAGACTACGGTCACTGTAGAAGCCGAAAGCTATAACCTACGAGCTAATACCGAGAACATAACTCGTAAAAGCCAGGTTGATTTCACCTTAAACGGACAGCGAGTAAACAACTTCGCATTCAATACCAAATCTGGACAGATTAGTGCGAATCTTACCTTGCGTACCGGGAGCAACAATGTTCGAATTACGGTTACCAATGAAAATGGAACCGCACAAGATGCTGTCAATATTCGTTATGTTCCATCCATCCAAAGCGCTCAACCACCGGAGGTAACCATACAGTCTCCGGCCAATAATAGCGTCGTCGAAAATAACCGGATTAACCTACGGGCCATTGCCAAATACGTAACTCGTAAACAGGATGTACAAGTAACTTTAAATGGCCAGAATATTTCTGGTTTTTCCTTCCAACCCGTTTCTGGAAGTATTTCCGCAACCCTAACCTTGCGCAAGGGAACAAATACAGTCATTGTGCGGGGAACGAACGAGGATGGAACCGATCAGGATCAAATTAATATCCGTTACGTAGAAAGCAATCCACCAACGGTAAAATTTACCCGCCCTAATGGTAGTTCTACTAACAGTACGTCAGCTACTTACCAGGTAAAAGCAGACGTAACCGGGGTTTCATCAAAATCCCAATTAAGGTTTACAACGAATGGTTCTCCCTCTAATAACTTCACGCTGAATGGAACCCAGTTTGTCGCGACTGTTTCTTTACGAGAAGGTGATAATAACATCCTATTAAAGGCAACCAATAATGATGGGAGTGCTGAAGATAATGTCATGATCCGCTACGCTCCGAAATCACCGCCTACCGTAAACATCATCAAACCTGCCAACGGTACGCAAGCTACGGGCTCACAAACGAGATTAGAGGCCAAGGTCACTGGAGTTTATTCCAAATCAGAAATTACCGTTCTGATTAATGGTCGGACCACCAATTCTTTCAGCTTTAGCAGTGGAACCGTACGAGCCAGTGTTGCCCTTCGTAATGGGCAAAACACCTTAGCCGTAAAGGTTAGCAATGCACAAGGAAGCGACCAAGATCAGGTTACCGTTCGGTACGCACCAAAATCGCCACCAACGGTTAAAATCACCAAGCCCCGAAATGGAAGCACAGTGAGCAAATCCGCTATATCTGTGGAAGCTACGACTACGGAGATTAGTTCTAAGACCCAAGTCGAGTTCCTGCTCAACGGACGAAAAACAACGGCCTTCACCTTCTCCAATCAAACAATTAAAGCTAATCTGCGCCTGCGAGAAGGAAAAAACACGATCCTAATCAAGGTCAGTAATTCCGACGGAAACGATTCCGATCAAATTTCCGTCACCTACCAAGCGGCTCCAGCTCCCACGGTTTCTATCTCTAAGCCAAGAAATGGAACCCAGGTTTCAAGCCCACAAACTACTCTGGAAGCAAAAGTAACCGGGGTATCCTCCAAATCGGAAGTTAGCGTATTGATCAACGGTCAAACGACCAATTCTTTTAGCCTCAGCGGCAGCATAGTGCGAGCCAATGTAGCACTACGCAGCGGACAAAACACCTTGGTAGTAAAGGTTAGCAATGCACAGGGAAGCGACCAAGATCAAGTCTCCGTTCGTTACTCAAAAAAGTCGCCACCAACGGTCGATATTACTAAGCCACGGAACGGCAGTACCGTAGGAAAATCCGCTATTTCCGTAGAAGCTAAGACGACAGAAATTAGTTCAAAAACCCAGATCGAATTCTTACTGAACGGACGAAAAACAACGGCCTTCACCTTTTCCAATCAAACAATTAAAGCGAACCTGCGCCTGCGAGAAGGAAAAAACACGATCCTAATCAAGGTCAGTAATTCCGACGGAAACGATTCCGATCAAATTTCCGTCACCTACGAGGTAGCCACGCCTAAACCCATCGTTGACTTCACGACCCCCCAACGGGCGGGCGGAAAGGTAACTAGGTCTGCTTATACCTTAAAAGCCAAGGTTCAGCACGTGACTGCGAAAGAAAAAATTACGCTACGCATCAACGGCCGGTCAAACCCAAACTTTACCTTCGATAGTAAGTCTGGAACGGTAACTGCCCGGATCAATCTGAAGCAGGGTACGAATCAATTGCAAATTACAGCCACCAACTCTGCGGGTACTGGACAAGATAATACGACGGTCATCTTCGAAGAAAGTGCACCTCCGATCACCGGGGGAGATAAACCAACAGTAGAGATTACCAATGTATCCCAGCCAGCAACCAATCCGTTTGATCCAAATGCCGCAGCAACCTCAATTACTGCGAAAACAAGCAAAATCAACCGGAAAAATCAGATCACGATTACCATCAATGGAACTCCGGTCACTGACTTCACCTTCAACATCAGCAAGCAGGAAATCAAAGCAGATATTGCCTTACAACGGGGTAATAATACGATCAAGGTTAAAGTCCAAAATCGGGCCGGCTCGGCGGAAGACACCAGTAATGTGGATTTTTAGAAAGAAAAAGAACGGATAAAGCCCTTGACTATCCATCCGGTAGCCAAGTCTACGATCCCGAAATCTCAAGTTGAGCAATAGGGGTCGTAGACAGCCCTCTGGATGGGATAGAAACTCAGTGCTTATTAGGACTTTAAAAGCTTTCTTATCGCTGCGCTACTTGAATTACGGATTTCGATAGATCCTTCACAATCCCTTTATGCTCGGGATCATACAGCCAATTATTATCGAAGGACTGCAAGATCTTCGTATTTGGGTCATCGGATAAGGTTAGACTATGAAATTGGGTGCCTTTATTGTGTTGGAAGTAGCGCACATCTCGCAAAACATCATCGTCGATCTGGTACATAATGAAATCCGAAATCACCAGTACATCAGCATCTTCGTATTGTTGCGATTTGAGCTGACGAATAGCCTCATAAAGCGGTAGGGAAATATCCGTCCCCCCGTAGAAAGACATTCTCAAAAACTTAGCGATCGCATTGATCGAATTTGCAATATCGAAGAGATCTAGGGTTTCGATGCCCGTTGAAAAGTTGATCAGATAAGCCCGACGATTTTCCCGGGCGGCCATTTTCAGAATCCCCAAACACAGTACTTTAGCAATCTGTTCGGGGCGGCCATACATACTCTCACTTGTATCCACGCAGATGATAAAAGGGCCTTTCTCTTTTTCCCGGACGCGTTGGTGAATTTCGGATTGGACATTTTGGCTTTTCACCAATTTCTGATCTTCGTAGCGGAAGGTTAGTAGGTTCTTATCCGCATAGCGCTTCAAGAATAACAACTCCGTGTCTTGATCGGAGAGCAAACTAGCCTCCGAAGAAACCAACTGGTTGAGATCATTGCTCTCGTGCACCCCAACGATTTCGGTCTTGAGAAAGGGATCGACTACCCATTCTTGGCGAATAATGATCTTCTCAAAAGTTTCTTCTTCGATTTCTATCTCGGCCTCACGCATTTTTCCGAGAAGGTCCGCTAATTCCTGGATAGATTTTTCGTCTTCTAGTAGGTCTTGGTACTTTTTCAGAAGGTCAAAAGAGGTTTCTTCCCAAAGTTCTCGCGACATATCCCAGTACCGTCCGACGTATTCGGCAAATGGCGCAATGAGGCTGGTTAACTTATTGTATTCTTTTACTTTTGAGGCAAGCATTGACTGAAATTGCTGGCCTTCGTCTTCAAATTTGGTGAGCTGATATTCCAGGGTCTTAGCACTCAGAAGGGCATCCCACTGTGCCAAAAGGTCATGGATGATAAGCTCCAGCTTTTCTTGCGTTTCCGGGTCTAATTCTTCCCACGTTTTTTGTTGGACCAAGCTTTGTAAACGCTCGGTGTAAAAGCGGGTATCAAACTGGTCAGTAGAATAGATTTTCTGTACGTAGTTAATCAAGGCTGGCCAGCGCTTAATAAAGATCCGGGAAGGTGTTACTGCAAAATTTTCTAAGCGATCCTTCTCCTCTTGGTAGATATTTTTCGTGCGAACTTTCTTCCATGTTTTGCGGAGCCAATAAAGGATATCGAGCATGATCTGCGTACTCAAGGTCTCGTTCTTCTCCAAAAGCTCCATAAACCCATCAATACCAAACACCTGATCTAAGGCCCGTTGGAAATAGCGATAGTATTGGTCATTGAGCTCCGGAATTTCGTAGAGGCCAGGATCTAACTGATTTTTTAAATACCACACTAAGTATTTCCGGGTGGTACGATCCAATACGTTGCTCAACTCAACGAACCGTTGAAACTCCTCTTCTAACCGTTGTTTTTGTTCCGCTGCGTTCATACCTGCTAGCCCTGATAACTAAACTGAAGTTTCTCTAATCGCAACTGCAGCTGCTTCAAAGCTGCCTGCACTTCTTCGTGGTTCGCCGTTACGATGTCGGCTTGCGCAGCATCCACCAATAAGTGGCGACGAATCCCCTGCAGAGCGGTTGGTGCATCCTGTTCCAGTTTTTTCCACTGTTCATTTACGTACTCCACCAGTTGGCTGTGTTTTTGTTCCCAGAATGAGCGCACCGCAGCGTGGGGCTCCTTGCGGATATACTCGATTTTCTCCGTCTTTTTCGTTTTCAGGGAATAGAAATAGGAAATGCCGTTGTGTAAAATTTCCACGGAGAAGGCATTGGTACCTTTTTTTGCTTTGAGTCGATTTCGCAGATTCAGTTCAGCATCATATAGATTAACGACCTGTTCATTAGCCGTATCGAGGTTTCGAAATTGTTTGGTCGAAAGAAGAACTCCTTCAAACTGCTGATCTGGTTTACTGAGCTCGTAATACTCGTCTTTGACGAGTACCGGATGGTCTTCGGACACGGTGTGCTTCACTTTGATCTCCTCTTCTACATCAGACTCAAAATCGGTAATTTCTTTCTTTAGCATACTCAAGTTGATAGCCAGCGAATATCCGTGTTTACGAATCGTCTCTGCAATCATCTCTTGCAAAATTTCTCGCTGATCCGGCTTACCCCACAAACAATGCTCCATGAGAAAGCAGTCCATGAGATTCACTTGCTCACGCCCGTGCATAAAGGCGGAGGTTCGCAGCAGCCGAACGATCTTTTTCCAACGACGATCGAATACCGCAATCTGATTATCCAGATGGTTCGGTTTCGCGTTGTATTCGTCAATCTTAAATTTCAGAATCTGAATGACATTGAGCACTTCTTCGGGTAGCTCTACGCATTGAATGGCTTCGTCCCAGTTTTGCAGTTCTTTTTCGGTTAGCTTTTGCTCTTTGGGGACGGGGTCTTGGTACACTTCTTCGGTAGAAGTGATCATAGAAACAAAATTCTTGAATTGCTTGATACCTCCTACTTCCAAGCGAATGAGAAAGCGATCCCAAATAGGCGCCAGGTTCTGGCTTCGGGGTGGTAATTCGTTAGAGGCGGTAATGATGCCCCGAATGCGCACTGGAATATCCTGATCGCCGTTGCGATATACTTTTTCATTCAGAATGGTCAGCAACGCATTTTGAATAGAGGGTCCCGCTTTCCAAATCTCATCTAAGAAAACCACATTCGCTCCGGGTAAATAGCGTTCTGTTTTTCGCTCGTACTTATCCTCTTCCTTAAGCTTTTTGATACTAACTGGACCAAAAATCTCGTCGGGAGTACTGAACTTACTCATTAAATACTCAAAAGAGACGCCATCCCGAAAGGCGAATTTCAGCCTACGGGCAATCAAACTTTTTCCTACTCCGGGAGGACCTAGTAAAAATATGGATTCGCCCGCAATGGCACTGAGTAGTGCCAGACGTACGGATTGCTCGCGTTCGTATAGATCGGTGCAAAGTGCTTGCAGTAGCTGTTCGGTTCGTTGGTACATTTCCGTACCCGTCAAAGTCGCATTCATACCCTAAATATAAATCTAGATTCGTAGGTATTATTAACCAAGGCCGGGTCAGAATGTTGTCAAGGGAGCAGCAAACAGCAGACATTGACCACGGACTTTCTAGAAATGCTATTTCGCGGCCTACTAATCTCCTTATTTTTGCGTTGACTATCCTATGGGGGCTAGAACGCGCTATACCATCATACTACTTACACTTTCGGTCAGTACCTTACTGGCCCAGGCTCCCTCTGTCTCTAATCTACGTACAACCACCATTCAAAAAAGTACAGACTGGATTTTAGTAGATAGCCTATCTATTCTATCGGGCACCCTAACCTTAACTGATGGGACCTTAATCCCGCCGGAGATTTACCAAACACAAGGAGGATCGATTCTTATGCAAGAATCTTGGTGGGAAGGTCAACCAGATTCCCTCACCATTCAATACCGCCTTTTTCCCGAAGCTTTGCCCCTAGAAGTGGTACGCATTGACACTAGCTTACAGACCCGGGAAGAAAAAGTCGGAGGACTCACCTACGATCCGTTTGCCAATACTAGCCCCGTGGAGTTTTCGGGTATTGATTACAATGGAGCCTTTGCTCGAGGAATCGCTTTTGGCAACAACCAAAACTTAGTCTTAAACTCCAGTTTCAATCTACAGATGGCCGGGGTGATTGGAGATGGCATTGAATTGCAGGCTGCGATTACCGATGAAAACATACCGATCCAACCCG
>JBCDIO010000168.1:0-6911 GCA_038748815.1 Bacteroidota bacterium | reverse complement strand
TGGATTTCAATTTCGCCTTCTTCACAAGGGCCGAAGGTATACGAGAAATCCGGGATTAATACCGGAGGAATAATTTCGATGGTTTCACTCGGAGGTACCACACAATCGGCATCGAATACCAGATTCAAGGTTACTGTATAGTCACCAAAATCATCGTATACATAGGTTGGGTTAGCTAAGGTTGACGTATCGGTATCGATACCGGGCACACCAAAGTCCCAGATATAGCCAAAGGCATTGGTAGAAAGATTCGTGAAATCAACGGTAAGCCCATCTTCACAAGAAACCAAGTAGTCAAAAGCTAGACTGACATCATCATCAATAATGACCACATTCACGTCTTGCTCATCGGTACAGCCGTATTGACTAAGGGCATTTACCGTCAAGTTATAAATACCTGGTTCTTCAATAATTTGTGGGTTAGCCGTACTTGCCCCCGAAGCGATAATATTCGTAGGTGCCCAGCTGTAAGAAAGGTTATCGTTTGGATCTTGATTAGTAACGCCAATATTGATGGGTTCTCCCAGACAAACCTCTAGGTCGGGAGTAGTAATGATATCAACGGGCCCACCGGCCACATTAACAGTATCAAATTCCTGACAGCCAAATTGGTCCGTGGCGATGATGGTATAGGTATCATCTCCAGACAATGGTACGTTGATCGTTGAGCTACCACCCAAGTTTTCTCCGTTTGGCCCTGTCCAATTGATGGTTGTAGAAGTACCCACAAAGGTTGCCGTCAGATCTGCTGTAGGCTCACAGGATGTAAAGTCATCCGTTGCCGCTAAATTCATAGCATCCGGTACAAACACGGTAATTTCCTGAACCAATACACAAGTATCAAAGCTCACATTGGTGATCGTAACACTGTAGGTAGTGGTTTCACTTGGATTTGCAATAGGGTTCGCACTCGTTGGATCGTCCAAACCAATTGCGGGAGACCATTCGTATTCATAAGCAGTATCTCCTCCCGGGTTTAGTTCATTAGACTCTAACAGACAGATCTGGATATCACTGGCAATTTGTACCTCCGTAATATCGATTTCAATAACTTCTGTAGCTATGTCGGTACAACCCTCGTCTGTAGTTATAGTCAGTTGTACTTGAATGGTCTGGTCAGTATTAACAGTGATAGAAGGGTTTACATCCGTAGAGGAACCATTCCCTCCAGAGAACTGCCACTCGAAGTTATCGGTATTATTCAGGTTGTTGATAGACTCGTTATTAAATTGAATCGTCACGAAGTCATTATCACAATCCGAAATATCATAGGTAAAAGCAGCATCCAAAATCTTTTCACTCAGCGTAATATCTGCGGTTATCGCATCCTGGCAGAGTTCTGTATTAGCGGAAGCCAGGGTAACCGTGTAGGTTCCCAAGTCTGGGTAGGTAAAGCTTGGACTAAAGTCTGTTGAAACGTCCGTATTGGTTCCAGTCACCCCGAAGTCCCATTGGAAGTTCGCATTGTTCTCACTATTGTTGATGAACTGTACGGTCAGCCCATCGCAACCCACGGAGAAATCAAAGTCCAGGATTGGCAACTCCGACACATTAACCTGTACATCCGATTGGATAAAGCAAATACTATCCGGCGAGTACAGAATGGCTTGATAAAGGGTACTCTGATCCGGGCTAACTTCAGGGTTTGGCTCCGTTGGATCTGGTATATCATCGTTGGGTGTCCAGAAGTAGGGGTAGTCACCGACATCATCCGCATTCGGGTTTAGGAAAACCGATTCTCCTGCACAAATTTCGTAAGTGGCTTCAATAAGTGTTTGTTGGGGTGTAATAGTATCGGTACTAATTGCCTGAGTAAGTGATCGCACACAACCACCATTGGAAGTGGCGGTCAATGTCACGGTAATCAAACTAGCTTGTGGAATTTCAAGCACTGGATGTTGCTCGGTGGAAGTAAACGGAGTGCCGTCGACATCAATTTCCCAGAGCCAATCCACCGGTGGCAGAACGACATCGTAATTGACGACGCAGTTTACCGAGTCGAAGAAGACTTCGTCAATCGATTCATCCATTAGCGATAACACATACGAGTTATCACAAACAAACAGATCTGTGGTGAAGTCTACCGTCAGTGTATTATCCTGTAAGTAAATACATTTTACGAAGGTGTCGCGACAAACACTATTGGGTTGTGCGATTAGCATCACTTCATAATAACCGGTATCCGGGAAGTTAAAGACGGGATTTTCGTCGGCAGAGGTTAGTCCTAAGTCGTTGGCTGAATCGAAGTACCATAGGTATTCTTCCGCCAATAGACTCTCGTTGGTGAAGGCTACCTCCAAGTTTTCACATTGAGAACTGGGGGAGAAAAAGGCCGAAACGAACTCGCCGCAAGGTCCCGCGTTGTATTGAAAGTCCCGCCGAACGGTAGATAGGAGTTCACCATCTCGGTATTCTTCTACGCAAATCCCCACTACAAACTGGCCGGTAATCTCTGGGAAAGCCGTTAAAAGACCAGTTACTGGATCAATCTCCAGGGGTTGAATATCACCACCTAACATATTTTCTACACTGTAGAAAGGAGCTATGTATTCAACCGAATCCAAATCTGGAATCGTCATTGGAGGAATGGGTTGGGGATCTGTGATTTCACCACCACTGACCGGGCGACATAGGCGATAGGCCAAAGAATCCCCGTCAGGATCTACGGCCGAATAATCCTCAATGAAGGGCTTATTGGTACAGATGTAGATCTGGTTGAGTTGTCCAAACTCAGGAGAACTATTGCATAGAGTTAGGGCATCTTCAGTAATATCGATGGTATAGCTAGCCCCCGTATTGAGCGGGTTCGATATATTGACAATGGTTTGGTTTCGGCAACAACGCTGGTAAATTAAAGTGTATCCTCCGGGGCTGAATGGCAATGAAACCGTTTCTCGATATCTGGTAGTATGCACGCAGACATCTGGGGGAATAAATAAGCAAGGATCATTTAGCTGATTGCTTAAGGTATCGTTGAGAACAGGATCAAAATCGAGTTGAATCTCCTTAAATAAGGACCCATCGGGTTTGTAAACACCAACGTAAGCAGGGTCGTCAAACCAAGCTAGGGGATCTCCGTAGAAACAGTCCCGGTAAACATTGAGCGTTACGGCGTAGAGGTTATTTCCTAAGCACTCATAAGTAATATCACCCCCTACGATATGGGTTGCTTTCGCCGAAAAGGGAAGAAGGAAAAAACCAAGAGCAAAGAAACCGAGTATCCAGCTTCTTGTCCAGTTTAAGGTTTTTGACTTGCTCATTTTATATCGAAATTTCTGCATGCTATTTAATTGGCTTGGGATTGATGAAGCTTACTGATTTTCGTTCAGGGTCACTCCAATAATCTCTACTCGACGCTCGATGGAAGCTAGCGGGCTGTATACCGAGTTCCGTAAGTCCTCCAGTTTATCAACTACTTTAGGATTCGAGCGGCTCTCCCCAACGGAGACCTCTACAATTTTTAAACGTCCCGACTTTAGGTATGGAATTAAGGCTCCGTTTTCGTAGAGGTTGAACTCTTTTTCTAAGGAGTTAATCCGGCGGGCCGACAATTTCTCATTGTAATCCGGGTTACCCCGCGGGCTGGTGTAGCCCGTAATGGTAATCACGATATCGACATCTTTCTCCAAATATTTCAACGTTTGCTCACAGAAAACCAAGAGCGACTCGTATTCCTCGCGCACTTCTCTTTCGAAGAAGGCTTTCACTTGTTGCTCTGCTAAGAAACGGTCCCGGCCATCCAATGCTTTAGAATACTCTTCGATGAAAATGGGTTTGCGATCGTAATAATCTACGTAGGCATCCCGGTAAGGAATATTGGTACGCTTGGCATTTCCAGAAGTTGGTGTTGGCTTATTATTATCAAAGTATAAATACAATGGTGGGAAATCGATGATGTCCTTTTTGAGGAGGGGCACCGGAAGAATGTATTTACACTCCGTTTCGATAATTGCTGGATCTAGTTTAATGGTATCCGGATGCCAACCTGGTTTCGCAACAATAAGAGTGTAATCTTTGGAGCGCTCTAGCTCGTATTCAAACACATTTCGCTCTTCGCCAGACAGAATGTCAATTTGCTCTTCTCCCTCTAGAAGTTGGACCGTACAGCCTAGCAGTGGATCACCCGATTCCTCATCGGTAATTTCCAGGGTCAGATCGATATCGAGGGGTGCCAGACGGAGTTCCTGGCTGAGATTAGGTCCTTTACTAGGGTCCGTTAAATCAATCTCAAGGGCGACTCCTTCGTAGCCATCTTTATTCGCGATGAGATAATAAATGCCCTTGCTTAAAGGAGGAAATTGGATTTTGTGCGTCGTAGGGTCTTGGAATACATCCATACTGTAGCGTTCTTTCCCAACGACTCGGAATAGTTCAATTTCGACGCCAGGAAGTTCATCCTCACAGAAAGCATCAACAGAAGACAGTTCCAGGTAGAACACATTTCTATTAAAGGCAAAAATATCGTAGCAACAGTACTCAATATCATCATCAAAGGAAACGGAACCTTCTCGATTAGAGGCTAAGTATCCTTTATTTTCAAGGTCATTAATCGTGTAGCTGATCTCATTCATGGAGCTATTAAGCGGAGCTGGTAGGTGTTTTGCCGTCCCCCATTGTCCACCCATTTTGGCGACACTATAAATATCATAACCACCCATCCCACGACGTCCATCGGTACTAAAGTAGAGCATTTGTGAACCGGTGTGAAAGAAGGGCGTCAGATCGTCCTTGGCGGTATTCACCGAGTCGATATTTACGGGCATCGAAATGCTATCATTCTGATTGATCACACTACACCAGACATCGCGGCCACCTTTTCCATCGGGACGATCTGAGACGTAGAAGAGATATTCGTATCCAGTGGTCTCATCGACTCCTAGATTGGGCATCAAATTCGAGGTTTTCGGAACATTGATGTAGGCCGGTAATTTTTCTTCTTTGCCAAAGTAGTTCCCTGGCAGAACTTCCCGATAGCACAACTCGCAGGTAATTTCTACGGAAGTTTCATTGATGTATCCACATTTAGAATAGTAAACGCGGCTACGGTCACTATTGAAGGTTAAGAACGCCACGTGGGTATCTTTGGCTCCCTTATCTACTTGCTCCTCTTTGAGAATAGTGCCGGTGGTATCCAACAAGAAGTACGTTTTCATTAAAAAACGATCAGGCTCGTACTCATCCCGTTTGATCAACTCATTGTAGGATGTATAGAAGAGGGAATCTTCGACTTCAAACGCCGCAAATTCGGAGTAAGGTGTGTTGATTACCAAGGAGACTGAATCAATTTCGATATCCGGATCGGGGTTTGCTTCTTTTGTTTTCGCCCATTGGCAAATGTCTATTTCTTTTACGGCTTGTTCGATCAGAGTAGAATCAACCGCTTGGGTAGTGGTAGAAAATTCGGCAAAAGCGATGGAGGCATCATCGTACAAACCGAGGTTCTTTTTCATGGTAGCAGACCAGTATTTTGCCTCGGGGAAGGCGGCTCCGGTAGTGTCTCGGCTAATAACTTCTGTGTAGGCACTATCTGCTTGTGCATACGCATTGAACAGGCGAGCTGATTCAGCGTATTTGTATAGAAGATCGGTCCGATCTTCTTCGATCTCTAGTCCGATGGCATAATACTGCATCGCCGAGTAGAAGTCTTTTTGAAAAAAGGCATTGTCTGCCGCTTTCAAATAGGCTTTAAAAGTCTGCGAATACCCAAAGAGGGAGGGCAAAAGCAACGCAAGGGTTATAAGAAGCCTGTTCATATACTTGAATAAAGGATTGTAAAATGAATGTTAGGCAATGATAGATCCTGTGGAAACATTAGTACAAACGGCACACCCGGAAATTCTCAAATGGCTTCACGTTGGTGATGGTATAGCGAACCGAGAACTCCGGACCTCCCAATCCATTGGTGGCAGTGGAGAAGTCAGAGATATTGATATCGTAGGAGAACCCAAAGGTCCAAGCACGGTAGAAAAGAATCCCCGTTGGAATGATAGCGTCGCCAAAAGAGTTGAAGCGGAAGCTACTTCCGAGCTGTAGCGCAATTTCTTTAGATCGTTTCTGTTGTAAGAAGATCTTTAGCCCCGCCATACCTAATAACTCTACGTATTCTTGCTGAAACTGAGCAGATCCGGCAAAAGCCAAATCAAATTTTTCGGCAATCTGAATGGTAGGAAAAAGGTACAAACTAAAACGCATGGGGAGAATCGCGTTATCCGATTCGTAGAAGCTTTGATCCGGCCGGTTCAAATGGAAAACCCCTGCCCCCGCGTAGAAGGTACTACGCTTGGTAGAACTTTGCCCGTAATAATTGATGCCTGCGGCGAAGTCTGCGAAGTAGTTCACCGTAGTAGTAAAGTCTTCATTCGTTGGTAGCCCCGGATCGTATTGATCTCCGTTAAACTGACTATCAAAGGTTAGGGAAGCCGGGTCAAACGAGCGTTGAGCAAAACCGGCCATTACTCCAATTGAAAGAAAATTTTCCTTGTCCAGTCCATAAGTGTAAGAACCACTCAGGCGGATGTTGGCTAGGCTAAGTTCAGCGTCACCGGCAGCATCGTAGCGAAAGGTAAGTCCTCCTCCGAAATACTGATTCCGGTGATGCTTTAATGGAAAGCGATTTTCAACGGTAGCATTAAACGTGGTATACGGAACGAGTGCGGAATACCACTGTCCACGATAATTGGCGGTAAAACGAACGTCGCCACGGTGGACCGCTGCTAGGGCAGGGTTCAAACTCAGAGGGGCGTGGTAAAACTGCGAGAAATGAATATCCTGGGCAGTTGCATTTCCTGCGAAAACGACCAATAGGCCGAAAATCCAGGCCCGTAGGGCATTAATGGTTTTCGGATTCAAAATTTATTCGTTTTGGATGAAGGAATAATTGTCTCTCCTTTTACTTGTTCATGGGATGTACT
>JBCDIO010000167.1:0-6918 GCA_038748815.1 Bacteroidota bacterium | reverse complement strand
GCACCTTCACCTCGATTGATAAATTGCACACGTCCGGCATTGCTAGTGGGCAAGGTAGAGAGGTCCAAAAGGCCGAGGGTGGGGGCATTGAGGGGGATCCCATTCCACACCACCTGGCTTTGTCCTGCGGAGCCTCCCCGTAGAGTAAGGGTCGATAATCGGCCCGGGCCATAGTCCTTTATATGCAGTAGTCCTTGTTGCTGTAGTAGTGCTCCCAAGTCTAGGGCTCCGGATTTATTCAGGGAGGAGTCCAATTCCATCGGCCAGGGGCTAATGGGATCGAGGCGAAGTTGGAGGTGAGAGGAGTATAGGGGTACCGGAGACAGGTTAAGGGTATCGGCGATAACCTGCCCGTAGGAGGCTTCTCCGATAAAAAGGAAGACCAGCACGATTCCCAAAATCCTTGGCATACAATCCAGTCTGGGGTATTGGGAGCGGGTAGTCGAAAACCAAAGGCCCACAAAAACGGAGGATCGCTTTTGGGCACCGATGGGGACCACCTGGTATTTATTCCCGAATACCCGAGTGATAAAATGATGTATTGGCAGGTATTCTGACTCTCTTCGGGTGTCGGAGCCTTCCCATAACCGTTTTGGTTACAGTGGCTTTTTTCCGGACCCTGGCCGGTTGGGCTGAAGATTACAGCTGCGGGTACAGTTTCCGATTTGCACGGAATTCCCTTTTACTCTGCCTTTCGGCAGTACCAATTGAGAGCAAAGGTAGATAAAGAAATGAGAAGTAGGGTGAGATTTAATCCGTAATCCGTATCCGTCTACGAGATTTAGATGCTCTCGTAGACGGATCTCGATTTTGAAGGTAGTTTTTATTTTGCTGACTTAGCACTGGCCCAGAAGTAAGATATTATGTATGTCATTACTCAAACACCACCTGGTCTTTGACTCTCCATTTTGGGTTGAATCCAATGCGATATTCTTCGTGATGGGCAATGAATTGTTTTCTTGGAGCAACATCCGGATCGAAGGATAGTAGCTCGAAAAAGCGATTGGTTGATACCAGTGAGGAAGATGCTTTTAAATATGATTGATAAGATGAATATTTCCAAGTGTCGTATTCGGGGGCAAGTTGATGGTGAATTGGATTATGGTGCACATAGGAGATGGTACGTACCAATTGTCGCTCGCTTTTAATCAAGACTCTTTTGAATCCCTTTTGAAAGAGTGCTCCGTTTCGCTTCTCTTGCTTCTTAATATGTAAAGCATGCCCCAGGAAGTATCGCTGAAACTGGCTTTCTAAAAAAACGAAATAGGCAATATCGCCATTGAGATACGCTTTTGAAGCTTTGCTTGACATCGAATGGATGATGTCCAAAATTTGGTCATCGACTCTTTTTACCCTGATTACAAAATGGAAGTGATTTGGTATTAAGCAATAGGCTAGTAAATCGCAAAAGGGATCGATATGCCGAACCCATCGATCCATGAAGTAATGATAATTTCTGGAGCGGTAAAATAATCGAGCCTTGGTGACCGCTCGGTTGTATACATGATAATAATGCTCCTCGTGCAGTGGTAAGTGATATTTGGTTCGCATTTTTCGATGTTGCGTGATTTAAAATCCGTCTACGAGATTTAGATGCTCTCGTAGACGGATCTCAATTTCGACACCCAAACTCGCATTGCTCGGTCGCAGGTAAGGATGTACGGTGTTTTTTCCCGACTACCCTGTTTTTCTACCGAAATTGGAATGCCAAAAATTTTACAAGACAGAACTTCCTCTCCGCTTTTTGTCTTCTTGCGTCAGTAATTGGCAAATCAAACCGTCGTAGTTGGGACAATTTCCTGTACTTTTAGCAGCGTATTGTAAAAATTATCATTCGCAGATATATGAAGAAACCAATATTAGTAGGGCTGATGATGGCCCTTACCGGAATGACCTTTGCTCAACAGATTTCCTTCACACCAACCGGTAATATGACCGGAATCGCCGAATTGGAAGAGTATAATATCTTTCAGGTGTACCTGCATAATGACTCCGATGATGCGCTCAACCTGAGCTGGCGAATCGTCGAGAATACCCTGCCAGAGGAGTGGAATGTAACCCTTTGCGATAATGTCAATTGCTATGGTATCTTACCGCAAAGTGCTGATCTGGACCCCATCGCTGCCGCCGATTCGGCGATCATGAAGATTGATGTCAATCCGGAGCTAGTAGCCGGGCAAGGCATCTTACGATTCTTTATCAACGAAACCGGTTCCCCTAATCCGTACAAAGAATTGATCTTCGACATCAGCACGGGTACCACCAATACCAAGGATTTATTCAGTGGGGCCGTTCAGATCTTCCCTAATCCGGCTACGGAGTGGGTGCGGATCGAAAATCAGCTTGACCAAAATCTACAGTTCCAACTCATCGATCAGCAAGGTCGCCTACTGCGGATGGCTACTCTTAATAGCGAGGATCAATTAGAATGGGGCTTAGATGATCTGGCGAGAGGAACCTATTATCTGCGGATGGAATCCAACGAACGAGTTGTCGTTCGGACGCTCCTTCTACAATAGAAGCATTTGCTGCCTACCACCTAACGGAAGAGCAGCTCTAAATTCCTATTTACTTACTAACGATACGTACTGTAAAGTCCAAATATCTCTTAAATTACGTTCTATGAAAATGCAATTAACCCTGTTGTTTGCTTGCCTATTTTGTTTCAGTTTGGCAGCGCAAAACAGCAGCTTTACTCAAGTTGAATTACTCGAAGATCAAGGGTCTTCGGTCCAAGTAAAATTTAGTACCAGTGGCTACTTTGCCAAAACGGTACAAACGGCCGATGGACCTGCTCAAATTATTTCTGTTGAAGAAGGAACTCCGATGCTAAAAGCCGGAGCTCCAGACCTTCCCAAATTAACTACATCCATCGTTATCGGCGACGAAACGAATACTGCCATCACCGTCGTTTCTAGTTCGTATACCGACTACGAAAACGTAGAGGTGGCTCCTTCTAAAGGAAACCTTTTACGGGATGTGAATCCAGCAGAGATTACTTTTCAGTACGGTGCCGCGTATACCCAAAATGCTTTCTATCCAAGTGAGCTGGCGTACTTGCGGAATCCTTACATCCTGCGGGACTTCCGCGGCCAAACGGTTGTGGTTAATCCAATCCAATACAACCCGGTAACCAAAGTTTTGCGGGTGTACGATGAGCTTGTTGTAGAGGTTAAAGAGATTCCTGGTAACCCTGTGAATCCATTATACCGGGAGACATCTTCCGTGAAAGTGGCCAAAGGGTATCAACCAGTATACGAAAATCGTTTCCTCAACTTTGGCGAACAAACGGATCGCTACGAGCAGGTAAGCGAACTAGGCAATATGTTGGTCGTATGTGCCGATGAATTCGCTCACCTTATGGATGGATTTGTAGAATGGAAAAACCGGAAAGGAATTCCTACCACCATGGTCACGATGTCCGAAATCGGAAGCGATACTCCAAGTGCTTTGATGGACTACATCAGCACCTACTACCAGGATAATGGTATTACGTTCTTGTTGATTGTAGGCGACGAGAATATGGTTCCAACCCAGCAGACACCTGCTAACAATGCCTGTGACCACTGCTATTCTTACCAAGTAGGTAACGATCACTACGCAGACTTTTTAGTAGGTCGTTTCAATGCCGAAACCGAAGACCACTTGTTGACCATGATTGATCGGACCTACCGGTACGAGCGGACACCAAACACAGATATCAATCCAGATTGGTTCCAGAATGGACTTGGTCTAGGTTCGAATGAAGGCCCTGGTGATGACGGTGAATACGATTTTGAACACCTCAATAACTTGAAAATTGAATTGCTAGACTTTGGCTTTAACAATGTTTGGGAATTTTACGATGGTTCTAATGGCGGAGATTCTCCAACTCCTGGCGATATCACCTCGGATGGTAACGGAAGTCCAAACACCAATAACATTGTAAATGCGGTCAACGAAGGTCTGACCATCTTTAACTACACGGGACACGGCGACCACGCGGTACTAGCCTCCGGTGGTTTTGATAACGATGCTATTAATGACTTGACCAACGTAGATATGTATCCTTTCTTGGTTGCAGTTGCCTGCTGTGTGGGTGACTTCCAGAATGATTTCGGTTCTGGACCTTGCCTGGGAGATGCTTGGATTCGGGCGACCGATGCCGCAACCGGTGCACCTACTGGTGGTATTGGCGGCGCATTCTCTTCCATTCTGCAAAGCTGGGCTCCACCCATGGAAGGCCAAGACGAGATGGTTAAGTTGATTACTGAAACGGTAGGCTACGAGCACCGGCATACCTCCGGCGGAGTCGTTGCACACGGTAATGGCTCCATGATCGACGCCTACGGTGGCGGTGGTGAAGAAATGGCCGACACCTGGAATATCTTCGGTGATCCTTCGGTGCAACTTTGGGGAGCCACTCCAGAAACAATGACCGTTTCGCACGTTGCGGCTGTAAACGTTGGAACGAGCCAACTAACGGTAACTTGTGATGTTGATGGTGCCATGATTGGTCTGTACTACGATGGCGCATTGCTGGGAACGGCAATCGCCGACGGTGGGGTAGCCTCCTTTGACTTTGATCCGGTTACTAACCCAGATATGATCTATGTGACGGCTACCGCAGTCAATCATATGCCTTACGAAGGGGAAGTATTGGTAATCGTAGGTCAGGGCCCATACGTAGTCTTGAATGATTTTGAAATCAATGATGCTAGTGGTAATGCGAATGCCCAAGCCGACTACGCAGAATCCGTAATGTTGGATGTTAATCTAGCCAATGTTGGGATAGAGCTCGCTCCTGGAGTAACGGCAACCCTTAGTACAACAGATGTGAATGTGACCATCACCGACGATGCAGCGGATTGGGGAGATATGGCCAATAATACCGACCTAACCCAAGTAGCGGCGTACGCATTTGATGTGAACGCTTACATCGATAATGATCATACTGTTCTTTTCGATCTAACCATTGAAAGCGACGGTAATAGCTGGACCGGAACCATTCCAGTAACCTTATATGCTCCGGTAATCAAGGCACAGCCTACGGTAAGCGTGGATGATTCTGCCGGTGGTAATGGAAACGGACGCTTAGAAAGCGGTGAAATTGCGGAAGTTCGTATCACCAATCTTAATGACGGTGGCGTAATATCAGAAGATGCAATCGCCGCATTGGTAACCGCCAACGCTGATTTGACGATCCAGAATGGAAGCTTGAATATTGGAACCATCGGAAGTAGTGAAACCGTTGAAGCGACCTTCGTAGTAGAGGTGTCTGCAGACGCACCTACCTCTTTCGGAGCCGATTTCGATTACACTGTTGATGCTGGTTTGTACGGAGATGCTTTCGGGTTCACATTAATGGTTAACCAGATCGTAGAAGACTTCGAATCAAACGATTTTACTTCCTTTGAGTGGGAACAAGAAGGAGCAGCTCCTTGGTTCATTTCAAGTAATCAACCTTACACGGGGGCCGTTTGCTCGGAATCCGGTGACATCTCGGATGATCAGTTAACAGCTATGGCGATGACCGTAAACGTCCTTGAGCCTGGTGAAATTACGTTCTCTCGTCGGGTATCGAGTGAAGGTTCGTACGATTTCTTATACTTCTATATCAATGGCCAACAGCAAGCTGAGTGGAGTGGTGAATTACCGTGGGAAGAAGTAAGTTATGCAGTCAATGCAGGACCTACGGTATTCTCTTGGGTCTACCAAAAAGACTTTATTGTAAGCTCTGGAGCAGATGCTGCCTGGGTGGATGAGATCATTTTACCATTGATTGAGGTGGAAGAAGAACCCGTGGATACCACTATTAACTCAACCTTTGACCTCGTTCAAGGTTTTGATTTAGCGGTACATCCAAATCCAGTGCAGAAAGTCGCAACCTTGACCTTCGATTTGGAAGAATCAGGTACGGTAGGCGTACAATTGATCAATCTGCACGGTCAAGTACTGGATACCTGGATGGAAGCAACGGACTTAAATGCTGGAACCTACGCAAAAGGTTTCGCAGTGGACGGATTACCAGCAGGTACCTACCTGATTAGTTTGACGGTCGATGGTCAACGAGTAACCAGAACGCTCGTCAAGCAATAGCATCTCTTTTACAGCATCGAGCTGAAAAATGGATCAGAAAGGTGATCCGTCGGAAGACGGATCACCTTTTTTCTTGAAACATAGCCTTGACCAAACTAAAACCTCAAATGATGAAGTTTTTCTACTCTTTCCTGCTACTCTTTCTTTTGGTACCCTTCGCCAATGGACAAAAATTATTTACACCACAAGAGCTGCAAGAAGACTTTGACTATTTGCTGGAAGCCTTTCGCGACCAACATCAGGGTTTATACCAGTACGTATCCCGAGGGGAAGTTGATCAGGCCACGGAAGAAATTCGTAGTTCGATCGTTGAACCCATGACCAGAGCTGCTTTTTTTGAACTGATTCTCAAGGCAGTTGAGCTCACCAATGAGGGGCATACCGGGGCTAGCTTACCTAAAGGAGCTATGGCTCGGGTAGGATTAGATAAGTCTTTCCTACCGGTCACTCTTAAGTCCTGCGACCGCCAGTTGATCATCACTCAATATTTTGGTGGACAGCAAATCGATTTACAAAAAGGAGATCGTCTGGTATCCGTAAATGGCGAACCTATCGAAGATATCATAGAACGGTTACTCCCTTTAATTGTAACCGATGGTTTTAATGAAACGAGTCGTTGGGAATGGATTGGTAGTGCCACCTTCTCACAGCTTTATCGGCTGACCTATGGCCCTTTTAAATCGTTTACTATTGGCGTCCAACGGTATGGGGAACGCGATATTCGAACCTTGGAAATACCCGCAATTCGATATACCCGATTTAAGCAACGGCACGCCCAGTTTGCTCCAAAAGTATTTGATTATAAACAATTTACTTTCAAGATTATTGATGATACGATTG
>JBCDIO010000166.1:0-6958 GCA_038748815.1 Bacteroidota bacterium | reverse complement strand
CCTCAGCGAGAAATCAGTAAGAGCAGAAAGCTGGGAAAACGTAGAATGCTGTTCACGCGAAGTACGCAAAGGTATTGTAGGAGACCCCGTCCATCTTTTAGTTTCCTACTTTTAATACAAAGAGGATCATTGAACAGCCAATGATCCTCTTTTTTGGTTGAAATAAGGCTTGCTTAGTTAAACTCGATTACTTGTGCGCTCACCGTAATTTGGCGCTTTGTAAAAAAGGGTGGAAAACCTCCTACAAATTCTTCGGTCACTACATTGATCACCGCTCTCGAGCCTTGGTTCAATTGGGCGGCATCGAGCATGTTTTGGTAGGCTTGCCCATAAAGATTTCTCTTTTTCCAACCACCAAAAGAGAACACGTAATTTGCTTCTGCCGACCCAGAGGCGTTACCAATAGTCGTAAAGTTATTGGTAGTTAAATGCACCTGGGTCGAGTTCTGGTTCTGGTTTTCTGTGATGGCTGCACCCACTCCGCACGATGAGGTAAGTAGGCCTAGCAATAGCATCGTACAGACAAGCGTTAATCCGCTGCCTTTAAAGGTCTTTGCAATTGTTTTCATGGTAAAAATTATACGGTTTAAAAGTATACTATACGCAAGGGAGAAGGAATTGTTCTGGCCTAGCCGCTCTTCTAGTAAACGTAAGTGGAAAAGGGAGGAGGAGATTCTTCGCAAGAAGGTAAGGGGTACATTGGTAAAAGTTATCGGTCAGACCCTCCAACTGGATTAGCCACCGAGTACCGATATTCCATCCAGAAAACCGGAAATAACTTGACCTTGGAATTAAAAGGTATTCCTCCGGGGGGTGATTTCTATGACCTCATTCTTAACTAAACAGAGAAGAAATTCACCTCCTGCACGGCCCCTTTATGTAGAGTCCGTATCTTGCGGTCCATTTGGTATTCCTGACGAGGGATAGCCATTTAATCAATTATCACCTTATAATTTAGAAAAGATGAAATCGACCTTAAAAACGGTATTATCGGCTATGCTATTGGCCGGTTTGATGATCGGCTGTGGTTCTAACCCAGCGGACTCGCAAGAACATAAAGACTTGATGGCTCAACACGAAGCCATGGAAGCGGAACACGAGAAACTGGAAAAAGAGCACCAGGAAATGGAAGCTATGCACAAAAAAATGGTGGAAGAACACGGAGCTGTAAGTGGCTCTTCCGCTGATTCCTTACACATGGCCCTGGAAGCTAAGCACACCGAAATGATGCAACGCCACGAAGCATTGATGCAGAAGCACGATGAAATTCTGGCAAGTCATGCTAAGTTGGTAGAAGCGCACGCTAGTGGTTCTGTAGATATGGAAACGATGAAGGCTGATCACGCCAAAATGGACGAAGAACACGCTACTATGCTCGAAGAACATAAAATGATGGAGCAAGAGCACGAGCAAATGAATAAGGACCACGCCATGATGATGGCAGAACACGAGGATGAGGAGGAAGATAAGGAGCAGTAAGCCTCGGGCTTTAGCACCATAGCCAAGCTTTGGTACCGCAAAAACAAAAGCCATCCCCAGAAAGGATGGCTTTTGTTTTGGTTTCGCAAGGCAGGATATCTTGATGAATAGATCCTATAATTTAGTAAACGTCTCCACCCAAATCTTACCGTTAACCTGTAATTGCAACAGATACACACCCTTCCGCAGTCCCGTAATATCCAGTTCTTGCACTTGCCGCCCTCTTGGAAGCACCTGCGTTGGAGCAACGATTCGCCCTTGGATGTCGAAAATTTCTACGATCACCTCCTGTCGAGGAATTTCTGTAAGCTCCAGAGTAATCAATGCCCCAGCTACCGGATTCGGATAAATACGAAATAAAGCCTTGGCATTTGGAAGGTCAGGAGTGGCCGTGAGATCAGGGTACGCAAACGCAAAATCCCAAACACCTCGACCGTAGGTCCCAAAACGAATCGTATTATCCCCAATATTGTCCACCGTGGTATAGTCGACGTAGGGATTATACGCACCCGTTAGAGGGTACCAGACTTGATCGGGAAAGAGGTAAACGAAGGGGCCCTCGGAAGTAGCGGCAAACAGCATGTCTTCCTCGTCCGACAAAGCGACTTCGTAGACGGTAGCATCTGGCAAACCATTTGCAAGGGGTGTGAAGGTGAAACCTCCATCTTTTGATTCAAAGACTCCCGCATTGGAAAAGCCGGTACCGGAGATGAACACATGGTTAGGGTCATTATCGGAAGAAATGATCTCCCAAGGAATCATGCCGGAGGGCAGATTAGCCGGACTTTTGATCCAGGTCGTACCTCCATCTTGGGTTAAGAAGAAGGTGGCGTCTTGGGTTGAAACGTAGATTCTATTAGGGTCGGACTTGGCCATCCCAATGGCTTTAATCACCGACGATCCACTATTCGAATTGGCCCGAAAGTCGTAGTTGAATTGGGTCGGTTGCCAGTTGACTCCATTGCTGATGTCAACATTCATTTCGATTAAGTAACAACCATCACCTCCGCTCAAATTCCCGCCAGCTACGTAGACTTTGTTATCGGCTGTATTGGCCGTTGGTATCATGGGGTTTATCCAACCCGATTTATGGTTGCCCGGTATTGGGAAACTTGCCTGGGCGCCCCCGTTGCGGTCGGGCACACAGAACAGGGCTCCATTCTGTAACATGGCATAATAAGATTGATCATTATTGAAAAATACCCCAAGCATTCCGTCGCCAGTAGTCACATTATTGGTAGAAAGGATGTCGAAGGTAGCTTCGCTGTCCCCGTTGTAGACAAAGGTTCCTTTGTCCTGTGCGCCGCAGTATAAGAACCCATCCGCAGCGGTGGTTTGGTCGTAGAGGGTCACTACATTCAAACCTTCCCAGCCGAGGTTGGTGGTGCTATTGAAGCTATCGTAGGTGACGTATACCCCAGCGTGATTACAGATGAGAATAAAGGGAGTACCATCGGTTTTCTCAAAGTACTCCAGGTTCATGACGTCCACGTGCATCGAATCCTTACTCAAGCTGTAGTACACCCACCATTGTGGGTATTGCTCCTCCCAGTTCACCAAATCCAGGGTTTTATTCAATTGGAAGCCCCCGGCGTAGAGGTTATCATTACTCGGATCTGCTAACCAGCCTTTTCGCCACACATCTTCGCTAGCCTTGCTTAGGTAGGTCCAATTGGCACCATCGGCGGTTTGATAGACATCCCGGGTAGCATCGTGGTTGATGAATAATTCGTAGTCCCCTAAATCGGCATTAAAGCGACCGCTGACGTGAATGTCTCCGTCCGGAACAGATTGAGATTCGTAAGAAATCGGTGGAGCCAAATTGGTGTTTCCGGTCGCAAAGTCGTGGTTAATCAGTGTATAGGTTTTAGCTTTATTATCCACCAAATACAGCTGATCAGAATCATACGGCTTCCAGAGGTCCACCATTTCCCAGTTATAGCCAACGGGGGTATCCCATACTTTGTTATAGGTCAGTCCCTTATCGGTACTCGTATAGAGTTGTATAAGTTGGCCCCAAGGGCTTTCTGACCAGGTGTGGACCAAATAATAAAGAGTGTTTTGATCGCTTAGGGTATACAGTCGTCTACTACGACCCCAGTGGTCATAAAAAGAAAAGCCGGTTCCTTTGGTCCAGGTCTCTCCCTCATCATCGGAGAACCGAATTTCCTTGTTCTCCACATCTTCTCCGTACACCGCAAAGATTCTTTTTCCGGCGTTATGGGGGACCACTTCTAGCACTTCTCGTTCAAAACGGATGTCGTGGTTCAAAATCGACCATGGGCTACCGTCTAACTGTCCTTTGACTAAATGCCCTGCGGTAGAGATTCCGTAAATTTCTTCTGTGGCCTGAAAAAAGTCCACCTCTCGCATATCACCCGCCTCGTTATCGGGGCCTCGTTCGTGCCAGATAGCCGTGATGTATTCGTTGGCAAAGCTTTCTTCGTTGGTTCGACTATTGCTTTCTTTCTTCCGACGTTGTTTTTCCTGGTATTGGATTTTCCAGTTTTCTTGCCGGATGGAATCTACATTAGTGCCTTCAGCAGCATAGTATAACTGCTCGAAGAAGACTTTCTTCAGCGAATCCTTTAACGGACCTTCTTCTTCCTCCAGCCCGGTTGGCTTAGCCGTTGGTACATAGGACTCGTGAGAATTTGATTCCGCACAGCCAGAGAGCAGCATGACCGCTAGAAATAGCATCCCAACACCAGAATATTTCATTTATGCACTTTTTGTATGAAGGACTAATAAGGGTCCATTTACATTTTAATAACCCGAATAAAACTCGCCGGTTGATCGACATAAGTGATTCGCAAAAGGTAGATTCCCTTCTGCTCAGGTAGCCAGCACCGCACCATCCCGGAGGCTGATTCAGAAATGGTTTGCACCACTCGCCCTTGGGCATCGATCACGGATAGGGCAACCACATCCGAATAGCTACCCAGGTCGATTTGTAATTCCCCTGAGGTGGGGTTCGGAAATACCTGGATCGCTCGTTTGTCCTGCTCCGTAACATCGCTAAGCATAAACTCTGCCGTCGCTACACAGTTATCAAAATCCGTTACCGTAATCGTTTGAATTCCGTTGATAGTGTCCATCGCAATACTGTACGGCTCCACACCACCATCGATGTATAATTCTTCCCCCACGACTTCGAAGCTCAGGGTATCCAGGGTACAGCAAACATCAATGGGTTCCGTATCGACTGGTGATCCATTGGGGTAGTACTGATCAATAATGCTTTGGAGAATGTCGGTACGCTGTTGCGCCTCGATCTCATCGTAGGATAAAGACTTCAGATAATGCCAGCCCACCCCATAGTTTGGGTCCGCATTGGGGCCATCGGAATAAAGGTTTGGATAAACGAAAAGGGCATAATCTACGAAGGCGTCGTTGTCTTCCGGAATGAGATCAAAATAGGCTTGTAGTCGGTCGTAGATAATCTTGGACGGTTCAATATCAAATTCCTCGAGGGTACTGGCTACGAAGTCCGGATTCTCGGGCAGAATGCCGAAAACGTGGAATAGCGGGCGCAGGTCCGCCTGGGCACCCACACATAAGCGGATGATCCGGGAATCTACATCCTGATTATTGATACCATAATCGATCCCATTCTCAAAATCGATATGCTCCTGTTTCCAGAAATTGCGCAGGGGGCACCAGCCCAACATACTAACAATCTCAAAGTAGTGTCCGTAGCCCCGGTGCTGGTACCGAACCTCGTCCATCACCGTATTCGAAATGTTCCGGTTGGTTCCAAAAGTGTTGGATACCATCCGGTGGGTAGCGGTTTTATCGATGTCGAAGGTGTTGGGCACAAAGCTGTAATTCACAGCCTCGTTGAGGTCAACGCCCAGACCATGATGCATAGCCATGATGTAGGGGAAGTTTACGATGGCCTCTACCTCACCAGGGAATTTAGACATCGCAATCGCATGCCCCGTTTCGTGAAAATTCACCTCGTCATTGGGGCCGGGACCATCCATGAAGTAGGCCGGCCCGGGAACATTGGTATAGTTCAGCGGATCATTAGACATCGGGTAACCAATCGAATAAGCACTAAATCGAATCGTCACATCCGCGATCATGTACATATTGTGCTTATCGGTGACGATTTCACGGGCCATAATGGAGTTCATGCCCTGCAAGGCCGTATCCCAGTCTAAGAGGGACTGGCGTAGATCATTCTGACCGGGAATAATAGAGTGGGTAGGAACGGTAAACATGACATTGTCGGTTTCGAAAACCGCCCAGGGGCCTGGTTTTTCTAGTTCAGCGTCGAAGTCAGAGGTCTCATAGAAGGATTTGATCGAATAGAAAGGCGCTTCGACACCGTTGGCTACGCTCACCTCCACAATACCGGCCGCTGCTTCGTAGGGCACCAAAATAGAAATGGCACCTCCGAGGGGATTAAAGACTTGCACCGTGGTAGCGTCAATTGGGAATTTCTTCGTGATGCGGTCGAGGCGTTTGAAGAATGGACGGTTGGATAAATCCCATTCGTGGGAGCCTACCCGTACGTAGAAGTCCTGGCCAACCAGACTTTCTGGCACCGTAACCGTAGCAACACTGCCGGGGGCCAGGTAAAGCCCGGTGGGACGCAGGGCGTGATTCGTTCCATCTCCATTGATGTTGAGATAGGGATTCATACCACCCGGATCCATGAAATTAGCCCGAATGAGCGTGGATTTACTTACCGTCGGATCGGTGGGAGGGGCTACAAAGCCAGGGAAAGAAGTACAAGAATTGAAGAACCACCCCTCCAGATGTTGGGGGTAGTCTTGGTACACCTGAGGGCTAAAGACCTCATCCAGGATGCCTTGCTGCAGGGATAGTACTGCTCGCTCTACTTCTAAGCCAGGATCTACGTTCGGGTTCTTCGAAAAACCGTCTTCGGTGTTGGGCGTGGTGAAGAGCGCCCCGTATACATCGTCAAAGTCAGCAACGGTGCTTTTGGCCAAAAGGATCATGTCCTCACTATCGGCCAAGCATTCTGGAAAGAGATTAAACGTGTTACGGATACCCAGTAATTCTGTTCCAGAAAGCACCTGGACCCCATTGATATGTTCGTTGAGCTTGGTTAGGGCATCTAAAGTTAAGGCACAAGCACTCGGGCAATAGGCCGTTTGGTTGGCGTAGGAGCCAATGTCATTAGCGCCACTTCCTACGACTACTTCATCCACAAAAAGTTCGTAGCCATTGGGGGCCAGAATACCATCTCCGAAGGTATCGTAGATGTCGAAGAAATAGCATCCATCGGCATCTACGCAGATGCTATCGGCATAGAACGCGTTGTTCCCGTAGGTTCCGCCTTCACCACCGGCCAGTACTTCGTTGCCCGATATATCGGTAATGGTCCAGGAGGTTTCACCGCCCCAATTGTCGGTGGAGATTTCGACTTTGATTTCGACTTGGTTAAGGTCGCATTGCCCGAAACTGAGGTACGTAAAGGAGAGCAGCAAAAGGCTGAGCGTGAGTT
>JBCDIO010000165.1:0-6972 GCA_038748815.1 Bacteroidota bacterium | reverse complement strand
TTTTTGTACGGGGTGGAGATCAAGACCAGAATTTCATTCTGCTCGATGAAGCACCTGTATATAATGCCTCTCATCTATTAGGCTTTTTCTCCGTATTTAACTCGGATGCCCTCAAGGATGTCAAGCTCTACAAGGGAGGAATTCCGGCGCAGTACGGAGGGCGTTTATCATCCGTTTTGGATGTGCGTATGAAGAATGGTAATTCCAAGTCCTGGAGTGCTTCCGGGGGGATTGGCCTAATTTCCTCTCGCCTTACGGTAGAAGGGCCCATTCAGGAAGACAAAGGCTCGATTATCCTTTCGGGGCGTCGTACCTATGCCGATCTATTATTGCGGGCTTTTAACGATGATTTTGCCGAAACAAGCCTCTACTTCTACGACCTAAATGCCAAAGCAAACTATAAGATCGGGGATAAGGATCGCATCTATCTTTCGGGGTATTTTGGGGAGGATGTTTTTCAGATTGACGGAGCGGGGTTAGACTGGGGAAATATAACCGGAACCCTCCGGTGGAATCATACCTTTTCGGATAAGTTATTTTCGAACACTTCCTTCATCTATAGTGACTATAATTACGGCTTTGGGGTCGATAATGCAGGTACTGAAATTGATCTGGCTTCTGGCATTTTCGACTATAATCTGAAGCAAGATTACTTCTGGTACCCCAATATCAATAATAGCCTACAGTTTGGTTGGAATGTCGTTTACCATAGTTTTAAACCCGGAGACTTTTCTGCCGTTACGGACGAAGAAAACACTCAGACTGTTTCGATAGAAGGTCAGCAAGCCGTAGAAACCGGAATTTACCTGGATAATGAGCAAAAGCTTGGCGATAAATGGTCCATTTACTATGGGCTTCGGCTATCCACCTTCTCCAATGTGGGTGCTTACGATGTGAATGAATACAACGAGGAGGACGAGATTATCAATACAACCAGCTATAGTTCAGGAGAATGGTATAATACCTATGCTAATCTGGAGCCACGCTTTAGTGCAAGTTACTTGCTGCAAGAAGATAAGTCCATCAAGTTTTCTGCGAATCGAATGGCGCAGTATCTACACTTATTATCCACCTCGACATCGAGTTCTCCCACGGATATTTGGATTCCTTCCACTCCTAATGTAGCCCCCTCCTTGGCGGACCAGGTGGCGGTGGGTTACTTCCAGAATTTTGCGGATCAGAAATGGGAATTCAGCGTAGAAGCCTACTATAAGCGACTACAAGATCTGGTGGACTACGAAGACGGGGCAGAGACCTTCTTAAACCCGGATATCGAAGCGGAACTCGTCTCTGGACAAGGTCGGGCCTACGGTGCGGAGTTCTATTTGAAGAAAAACACCGGGAAGCTAACCGGTTGGTTGTCGTATACACTGTCTAAGTCAGAACGGCAGTTCGATGATATCAATGCTGGCAACTGGTTTTCGGCCCGGCAAGACCGAACGAACGACCTCTCCATCGTGGCGATGTATCAGCTGAGCCCCCGTTGGACCCTTTCCTCTTCCTTTGTATACTACACGGGCGACGCAGTAACCTTCCCGGTTGGTAAATACGAAGTGGATGGGGAAACAGTGACCTTATACACAGAGCGTAATGGAGGTAGAATGCCCGATTATCACCGACTAGATGTAGGGGCTACCTGGCTACTTAAAGATACCGACCGGTACCATTCTGACCTGAATTTCTCCATCTATAATGTCTATAATCAGAAGAACGCCTTCTCCATTGATTTTGAAGAAAATGATCTGGGAGAAACTGAAGCAGTTAAGACCTACCTATTCGGTATTGTACCTTCTGTAACCTGGAATTTCACCTTTAAATAAGTAAATCATGTCTATAAAAAGCTATTTATATCTAGGTCTAATCGGCCTTGTGCTAACGAGTTGTACGGAAGTTATTGAATTGGATTTAGAAGGGATTGATCCGCAAATAGTTATTGAAGCCGAAGTGGATGCAACAAACGGAGTGGCGAAGGTTTCGCTCAGCCAAAGCCAAGATCTATATGACGACGCAGCATTTACGGCATTAGAAGGAGCCGCCGTACACTTAATGATCGATGGCAATTCTATCGAGCTGGGGGAAGAATCGACTGGACAATATCGCATCACCGATCTTTCTATAGCCCCCGGGCAAGAACTGGTCTTGGAAGTGGCATTTACCAATGGGCAGCTATATACTGCCAGTGCAATGGTACCTCGTCAAGCGGCCCTTGATACCTTAATGGTAAATCAAGCACCTAGCCTGGGAGGAGGTTTTGGTAATACGAGTGAAGAAACCGAACCCATGTACCAATTAGTGGTCAGTTGGGATGACATCCCCGACGAAGAAAATTTCTATCGGGTAAAGCTCTACGAAAACGACCAATTTCTTTCGGATGCTTATCTACTCACAGATGATCTACTAGGTGAAGGAGGGAATATTACTCGCTTACTATTGGGGCAACAATTTCCAAAGGGTACCGCACTTAGAGTAGAGCTTCTAACGACTAGCGAAGGGTACTTCCAATACTTTAGTGATCTGTCTAATTTAAGCGGTGGAGGGGGCGCAGCAGCGGCAACCCCTTACAATCCAGTGAGTAATTTTTCAGGAGATATATTGGGGTTTTTTGGCGTCTGGCAAGTGGTTGAACAAACAGTAATTGCCGAATAGGCAGCGCCAGTCGCCTACATAAATCTGCCGAGGCTACTCCACCGGTGAACGGGAGTAGCCTCCTTTTTTGCGATTAGCCTAAAACGAAAGAGCCTACCATCACAGCTACAGCCGGGGTAAGCTCTTTGCTTCAGCGGAAAAAGATTGGGTTTGGTAGGTGTCTGGAAAAGTAGCTTGATTTCCAGTTGTCTAGATGGGCATTAGGTTATATTGTAAAGTACATTTTTCCTAGCAAAAATGCAGGTTAAAGAAGTCCTCTTATTGGAATTTATCCTTTTTGTTGCAGCAATTCAATCAATTCAGCATTACCCTGCAATTGGGCGTGACTATACGCATCGTGTTCACGCGCATCTTTCAGAGTTGGATCGGCTCCATGGGCCAATAACTTTTTGGCGATCTCAATGTGACCGAACGTTACTGCAAAGATGAGTGCAGTCGCGCCGTTGGTATTTTGTTGGTTGGGGTCTGCACCCGCTTCTAACAATAAGTCAACTAATTTGGGGAATCCCTTGAATACAACCCCCATTAAGGCAGTATTGCCCGAGCCGTCCTTGGCATTTAGATTGGCTCCTTTTTCAATTAATACACTGGCTGCTCCCGGATTGGATAAATACGTGGCCAACACCAGAGGAGGGAACCCGCGTTCGTCGGGTGCATCTACTGAGGTAGGGTACTGATCCAGATGATTCCGAAGGGCCTCTAAATCATCATTCCGAATATGCGTATGTATATATGCCATGCGTAGTAAATAAAAAGAGTGTCAGGGTAAATCCTAACACTCAACGTCGTTTGTACTATTATAGTTTACTCTTCGTCTTGTTGGGGAGGCTGGCAATGCGTTTGAATGGCTCCGATCTCCAGCACTGTACGAATCTATTATAAGCTGAATTTATTAATTTTATGCCTCTATAAGTGTTAGTTATAATAGCATGACTTTACAGCAATTGGAATACGCGCTGGCATTACGCCAACACGAGAGTTACAGCCGAGCCGCTAAGGCCGTTGGCATCTCCCAACCTGCCATGAGTATACAAATTCGCAAGTTGGAAGAAGAGATGGATTTAACGCTGTTTGATCGTTCGCAAAAGAAGGTTAAACCCACCTACCAGGGCAAGATTTTTTTAGAGCGGGCCCAACTCTTGATTACCCAGGCTAAGTACCTTCGTTCCTTGGCGATCGAATTGAGCGACGAATTATCAGGTACGCTCAATATTGGCATCATCCCCACTCTAGCACCTTATCTGCTCCCCCTTTTTATTGATAAAATAAACGAAGCCTATCCCAAGTTGACCCTCAATATTATTGAAGCCTTGACCGAAGATATTATTCAGGGGATCAAAGTAGGGGACTTGGATGGAGGCATCATTTCTACTCCGATAGAAAGTCGGACTACCTTCGCCACGATTCCTTTATTTTATGAGGGCTTTAAATTATTCGTAGCGCCGGATCATCCGCTCTCCAAGGTTGAAATAGTCGATGTAACCCAAATTCCAGTGAATGATATTTGGTTATTGAAAGAGGGAAATTGCTTTCGAGATCAGGTCGATAACATTTGTGAATTATCAAGGGCTGAAGCGGCAAATGGTCTCTTCTACTTTGAGAGTAATTCGATTGAGGCACTATGCCGAATCGTAGAGTTTAAGGGAGGGGTGACCTTCTTACCAGAGTTAACCACGATCTCATTGGATAGCGATCGGGAGGAATTGGTGAAGGACCTCAGCGGTCCCCGCAAGGTCCGAGAGATCAGTTTGCTCTACCTACCCAATATTGCTAGACAGCCTGCTCTCGATCAAGTAGGACAGACTATCCGGAATAATATTCCTAAAAAGTGGTTGAAAAAGGGGCAAAGTGAGGCTATTCCAACCAAAGTGCAGGTGGAATAACCTACGTGTTTTAGTCTTCGATTACTTTGAGTACGAGTTTTCCTTTTTTATCGCCGGAGAAGAGTCGTAAGAATGTGTCGTTGAAGTTCTCAATACCCTCCCGAATATCTTCGCGGGTTTTCAGCTTTCCTTCCATCATCCACTGTCCCATTTGGCGGGCAGCTTCTCCGTATTGTGGACCGTAATCCAACACGAGCATGCCTTTCATGATCGACCGCTTATTGAGTAGATTCAAGTAGTTGCGTGGTCCTTGAATCTTATCGGTATTGTATTGCGAAATGGCACCACAGATGATCACCCGAGCGTGCATACGGATACTAGCCAGCGCGACATCCAGAATATCACCTCCCACATTATCGAAGTAGACATCGATTCCTTTGGGGCACAGTTTGCGGACGGCTTTATACACATGCTCATTCTTATAGTCGATGACACCATCAAACCCAAGCTCCTCTTTCATGTACGCGCACTTCTCGGGCCCACCGGCGATCCCTACCACGGTGCATCCTTTGATTTTGGCAATTTGGCCCACGATACTTCCTACGGCTCCGGCTCCTCCGGAGACCAAAACAACCTCCCCTTCTTTGATTTTAGCTTCGGTCAGAATGCCAAAATAGGCGGTCATACCCGGCATGCCAAGCCCTCCGATGTAAGTGGGTAGAGGGGCCAGTTTAGGATCCACAGCGTAGGTTGCACCGCCGTCGCTGACGGTGTATTGTTGAACACCTCCCCAGCCTGACACATAGCTACCAACGGGGAATTTCTCGTTCTTACTTTCAATGACCTCCCCCACGGTTCCGGCTCGCATCACATCACCGATCTGAACGGGTGGTAGATAGGAGGGGACATTCTTAATCCAGATGCGCATGGCTGGATCCAAAGAAACGTAGTGGTTTCGGATTAAAATCTGTCCATCGGCAAGGGCTGGGGTTTCCTGTACGTCCAGTTCCCAGGTAGATGGTTCTGGAAGTGCGGAAGGACGATTTGCGAGGAGAACGCGTTTGTTGGTCGGCATAGGTTTGGATTTGGAAAACAGTAGAAAGGGTTTGCACAGCTAAAGGTATAAAATTGCGGGTATTAGTTAACCAGTATAACAGGACTTCCTAGCCTTCCATTGATAAAGTGATTCCCGCCATTGATGATCCATACTAAGCCATTGGTCAATTCGGGGTTTACCATCCTGTTTGGACTATCTATTCTCCAGTTAGAAACCTCTAATTTGCAGCTATAATATTTTGGGATACTGCCTATTCCAACCTCCCTCATCAAGCCTACGTAACTGTATTTTCTTGAATTCGCTGCCGATCGTCGTCGAAGTAGCCTTAAAATTGAATGTCCATGAATAAGTTAACACCTCTCTTAGGATGTAAGACTCCAAGGGTCAAAGGCTTACCACGAATTAGCGTGGCAGGATTTAGTCCCATTATTCTGTGCTTTTCTTTTTTGATGTATATGCCCTCAGTACTTTCCCAAGATAATCCTAATACAATGTTACGGGAAGGGGTGGTATATGATGCAGAACGGAAAATCATGTACCTCACCCAACCCAGCGAACGAGTCGCTGCTATCGATATCCAATCGGGAAGAGTGCTCTGGGAAACGTCAAATCCAGGGCAGCCGATCAATCTCTGGGAAGGGCAATTGATTTGCCTGATAAAGGAGAATGGACCAAAAAATCAGTTGATCATCCAGCAGCTAGATCCGGAGAATAAAGGAGCACTGCGTAGGGAATGGAGCACCTTATTACCACCGGAGGTGATCGTACTGCTACAAGATGAAATGGAGGCTACTTTTAAGATTCGAGGCTCCGCAGTAGCAGGGCAGTTTATGCTGGTCTACAGATACACCTTTCAGAACATTCATGCCTACTACGATCCCGAAAACATAAATAAGGATAGATGGATTTCGGGGGCATTTACGATGAATAAAGAAGCTCCTGATCTCACACCTGCGGATTTGTCTGATATTCCGAATGTCTTAACCGCAAGAGTTATTCTCCCCCGTGGAAATGAAGTGATTGCAGGCCGACAGAATGACCCTCAGTACTTATCCGGTAATGGCAATCACGTATTGGTATCTACACGAATTCGGGAAGATATCGACTTCTTTGCCTACCGCTGGGATATTTACGAGGTTAACTCTGAATCCCTTCTAGGGCAATTGGAAACCTATCGTAGTTATGCTCCTTTCATGGTGGATGGAACCCTTCTTTTTTGGGAAGATGGTTCGTATTGGAGGCGATTGCCAAATGGGGATGGAGAGACAGTAGGGCTTTCCATACGGGGCATAAATCTATCTACGGGGGCCGAGATATCCCGTATCCCTATGCTCGAATTTTCCTACCAAGGGACTTTCCCTCATTAATTCATTTTTCATACCACACCGCGTGGAAAATTGCTAGAGATGAATCTAATCCTATACTCTGCAACGCTCAGAGCCTCTC